>NZ_JAULLN010000012.1:0-234696 GCF_041357655.1 Bradyrhizobium sp. DN3
CATCCTGGGCCATCGGAGTCATCCTGAAAGTGAGCGAGAACACCGTCAACTTTCATGTCAAGAATGCGATGCGAAAGCTGGAAACGACCAGCCGTACCCAGTGCGTGCCACTGACTGGTATGGCATTTGCTGATCTCGGTCCACGTCCTCTCGGCTCCAGGAGAAAACTCATGGCGGATGTGCAAGAGGTTGTGCTGTCGGAACGGGAAAAACAGTGCTTGCGATGGGTCGAGGAGGGGAAGTCATCCTGGGCCATCGGAGTCATCCTGAAAGTGAGCGAGAACACCGTCAACTTTCACGTCAAGAATGCGATGCGAAAGCTGGAGACGACCAGCCGTACCCAGTGCGTCGTCAAGGCGCGGCGTCAGCGTCTCATTTAAAATAACGGCCGCGGTTCCGTTGCCGCTGATGCAGATCTAGCGAAATGTAAGGGGCGACTGTGGGTTGCTCCGGCAGAATGCGAAGCGAATTATGCGCCAGCAGCTGTATAGCCATAATACAGGCGCTGTTGCTATGAACGGGCGTGCTTTATTTCGTCGCCGATCGTCACTATGGGGCGCGGCGGACCACTAGGCGAGGTGACATCATCGGCGCATAGCGCTGTTGAAAGCTCGACGGCCGGTTGGATCCCGATGTCAACGTTGTGATCGCTCCCTCCCCCCCTTGCTGCGGACGCGGCGGTCGTATACGTGTCGCAAATTGAAGTGTGGTGATCGTAGCGGCTTAGGTACTGAAGTCGTGGTCATCGCAAAGGCGGCGTGCACGGTGTGGGCCGGGGACGAGATGACGGCAATGATAGTTCGTAAACGCATTTCCAAAAGTGGGTGCTGGTAGACGTTGAACGATACTCCAGCGCTCTGCGGGCTCAACCAAGTTCGGACGATCCTCACGAAGCTTAGCTAGCTTAAGGAACTCCTTTTCGCGAACCACCAATGCGAAGTTGCGTTCTTCGATGATCTAGCGGATGCGAGTCATAAAGCTGAATATGTTTGCGGGGGCGCCGCGATCGGGGTGTTTCTGAGTATCGCTGCGAATGAGATAGCGTGAAGCCCGCGAACGCATTCCACCTCAAGATAGCCCGATGCAGATGAACTGGCTAGTTCTTTGAGTCGTGCGCTATGCTTGCGTAATGAAACGCGTGCCAGATGGAACGATGGTGCGTCCTTCTCTCATCTTAGGTCGTCGCACGGAACGAGTCAGGACGGCTAATGTTCGCGTTTATAATGACGTGACGCTCATCGAGCCGAAGCAATGATTGGCCGATGATTGTCGACCGACAGAACCTGCAGCGGAAAGCCTGTGGGCTGTCTAATTGAAGGTTGAAGTGCGCACGCTCAGGAACATCGATTAGCGAGTGCCCGGCTCCGATGGGGCAGCGGATGCAGAAGGGTGGTCAATCCTTCGTGTTCTGCACTTCACGGGCTGGGAATATCGAGCTCGATCTCACGCGCCACTTCGATGATGCTCTCTGGATGGCGTCCGTTCTTGAAGAGAGCGTATTTCAGCGCTTCAGCGCGGTTGATAAAAAGCCCGCCAAACGCGCCACGTTTTTCGCGTGCAACCCAGTTACCGGCCCGATTTCTGCCGACAAAAACAATCGGCGAAGCGCAGTCACTTGCACGGGAATCGAGGACCTGGATCACCATGCCCCTTCGGTGAGATGACAGCTCATACTCATGTGGAACAATCCATAGCGGAGGTGCTCCGGCTCGCGATCGTAAAGCGACTTCGACTTGTCGTGCTACTCACATCGCAGCATTCGAAACCAGCATCAGCGACTGCAAAGTTCGGCTATTGACCGCCAATCGGCTGTGGCCTTCGCTGGGTGGCAAGTCTTCATCAACCTGGAAGGAATAGCTCAAACGGGCACGGAGTTCTCCTATCAGTTCTGACGAGAACAAAGGGGGCCGCGCGGATGCGCTGTACGAGCGCGCCAACGGCGAAAAGTAGCATGTGTGTGCTTGCGGGGTGTCGCTGTTGATTTGGTGTCAGAGTATGCGGTCGATGCTTAAGGGCTTTAATACGTCCTCACCACTCCGGCTGTTTGCAGATCTTCATTGATTTCGGAAGGGAAGATGTTCACCTTCGGCGTATAGTTGATACAGACGGCAACGCTGCGCGAGATGGAGAGTGGCCGCCCCGAGGATACGCCGTCGGGCAAGCGTCTGTCCTTGATCACGACAACTCTGGTATGCCAGGTGGGGTGACGGGTCGCTCGTTCCTGATCCACTGCCGTCACTCGCGTCCTTCACGGAATGCCGCCGTCCCGCATCCGCGGCGGCGCAAACGGGGTGGTAGCCGAACGATGATTGTGTCACGCTGCGCTCCCTCGCACAGTGTTCAGTGACTTTCCGCAACATCCGCGGCTTGTTACCGTGGTCGAGGAGAGGTAAATGTCGCGTCACATGAAGCGCTGTGTGAAGCCGGAATTCTGCTCAATTAAGGCGGTGCACGGGTTGAATCTGCGGCCGTGGTGGGAGCGTGCCCGCTAACCGCCGGGCCGCATCGCGCGGCTGAACGATGACGCGTCAGCGTTGCGACAACCGCAAGCTGATCGGCCTAGGTATCGCGGACGATCGGTTACCTACCGCCAGCTACACGGCGCAAGGGGAACGATTGATTCGTGACGGTGTGGCCTTTCCCGGGGGAATTGCCTCAACTTCGCGCCACAAGAACCCAGAGGACGCAAAACGCCAGTCGCGAGTTGCTAGCTCGCCTGTTCTTCGCCGAGAGCGCGGACTGATGAGGAGGCATAGGCAGCTGAGACGAGCTTGTAGCAACAGCATGCTTTCTCTTCGAGCAATTTGTGTTCATCGATCTGCAAGACGCCCCGCATCTTGCGAATCAGCCCTTGCTCCTCGAAGCGGATCAACGTTTCGGTCACCCCGGCGCGGCGCAGTCCCAGCACCGAGGAAAGGTAATCGTGGGTGACTGGCAGCACGCGGGCGTCAACAGCTTCACTAGCAAGGCAAATCCAGCTCGCGAGGCGCTGTTCACGATGGTGCCGAACCCCGCACAATCCTGTCTGAACGCACTGAAATGTCAGCGCTTGCACGTACTCAAACAGATGGTCTCTGATCTCGGGATGCACCTTCATGATCCGACGAAGATCCTCGACACGAATTCTGTGCGCGCCTCCGGGGAAGACGACGACAGATTGATGGGTTGAAAGATGTCCTCCCCACAAGAAAGAAGTGCCGACCGCGCCGCGGTAGCCTATCACTGCCGTTTCGAGCATACTGCCCGCGGCAACGACTCTGAGCGAGACGAGGCCGCTCTCCACAAAGTAGACGTGCTCGACCGGCCTTTTTGGCTCTTGCAGAACCATCCGTTCTTTCAAGACGACCGGATCGAGGCACTCCCCTAATGCCGCAAGCTGTTGGATAGAAAGACGCGCCAAGATGACGTTTTTCACAAAGGGCCGCTTCGCGGCACGCACCGGAAGAGAACGCAGAGGCTCCGGTCGTGTGCCGGGCAGCTGCTTGAGAGCTCTATCTTGAGAGCAGTCAAGCACTTGGAGGACGGCGGGCACGCGATCGGTCATGGTCCCTCTCCCGGCAGGAGGCCTTTGCTAGCCGGCGCCTGACCGTAACGAGAACGTGATTACGACCATAGCAACATCTTCATCTTGATTGATGCAACGAGTAACATAACGGCGCCCAAATCCCGCGTTGAGGGGCCTGTCTTTGACGATTTTCAACCAAGCGAATGAAGGCGTTTGCGCCGGCTCGGACTCAAGGCGCCACATTCTTGCTTTTGCACCTTGTCGCTAGCAATACGATGATTGCGTCCACGACATTGCCGTATGACCGGGCTCTACGTGCGTCTTTTCTTGCTATCCCTGATTGAGAGCAGCCAGCAGAGAGTGGAACGGTCAGGTCAACACCTCGATTGCGGGCGCGAGACGAGACCCGCACCGATGCAATCAATCGTCTGGGGGAAGCTCAACCGGAACAGCAAATCCAACCTTTACGCGATCCAATATGACCATGCTCTTGAAGCCCTTGATGTCGCGATTTTCGTAGAAGAAGCGCAGCGTGAACTCCTCGTACTCCTCCATGGACCGCGCGGTGATATACAGGACGAAGTCGGCGTCGCCCGTGACGTAAAAGCCGTTGACGACGTCGATTGATGATTTGATCGCTTTTTTAAACCTATCGATGATATCGGCGCTTTCCCGCTCCAAGGTTACCAGTGCAAGCACTTGAATAGGTCGTCCGACCGCCCTTGGCGATACAACCGACACGTCGGCCTGGATGATGCCCTCCGAGCGGAGTCTCTTCAACCGTCGTTGGCACGCGGTAGGAGAAAGCCCGGCCATCTCGCCAATCACATCTGACGTCAGACGGTTATTCTTTTGCACGATCTCGAGAATGCGGGCATCTATCCGGTCGTACTGCATAACCACCTCCCGGCCTTAGACGAATTTCGCCGCGAGATGACCACTCCGCGCAGGAAATCCTCGAGGGTGAAAAATACGAGGAAATCTTCCGTGACAAAGGCCCAACTTGGATGGGTGTTGTCGCATAGCACTATCAGAGTAGGGATCAGGGGGCCGTGCCGTCGGCATTTTGCGGCGCGGCAGGGAGCGAAGCCGCAAAGCCGGTCTTTCGGATGAAAGATCCGGGCCTTCGTTTTCGACAAAGATGTGAACCAAAGCGAAGCCGAAACGCAGCCGAGCCGTGCCGCGTGATAAATTCGTGCGGAAACGGTATCTTGATTGAGGTTAGCCAGCTACTCGCCCGCTGACGAGCGCGCGCCAAAGCGCCGTATTGCCTCTGAGAGGCGAACCTTTGGGTCGACTTCGTCCTCCAGCTCGATAACAGCCGACTCGCAGCTCATTCCATTTTGCTCGACCCGGTCAGCTTCTCGAAAGCTAGACCTACCATCCTGGCGGAGTGGAGATATCTCGGGGCTGATCTGCGACTGCACCAAACGTAAACATCGTCAAACGGAGTTGCGAGATGGTTCAAATCCAAGACACGCTCGATACGGCAACGTTAGACTCCGGCAGCACATCAGCCGCCGCTGGGCAAGATGAAACCATAGGTCAAGCGGCCTTTGACCAGCACCTGGACGAGAGACCGCAAGAGCAACAAGCTAGTGCAGGTCCTTCCGATCCTACTGTATCGGACGAGGTGGAGGATCGCCTTGATGCTGTCAACCAGCAACCCGATCTGAGGCTTGTCGTCATTTCGAACCGCGTTGCACCCTTCGACCCCAATAAACCCCAGACCGGCGGGCTCGCCGCGGCTCTCGAGCCGGTGGTGGAACGTTCCGGCGCGGTTTGGATAGGCTCTTCGGAGACTCGCGGCGACGGGATCGAGCGGCCCCTGCCACTGGTGCCGACTGGTGCAGGCCACGTCGCCAGGCTCGATCTGCCAGCCGCGGACCATCCTGGCTACTATCGAGGTTATTCGAATTCAACACTGTGGCCAGCATTGCACTCCCTGCCGGACCGGATGTCGGGCTCGGAAGAGGATTATGGCAGCTATCGAAGGATCAACGACTTCATCGCGCGCGCGGCTTTCGACGTACGAGATAGGGACGCATTCTGGGTGCATGATTATCATCTGCTCCCGCTTGGGGCCGAGCTGAATGATCTCGGCATTGAGCGGCCAACCGGCTTTTTCCTCCATACGCCATGGCCCACGCGCGACATGATAGAGTGCGTACCCAACCATCGCGAACTGATGAAATCGATGCTGAAGTACGATCTGCTCGGCTTTCAGACAAACCGGGATCTGAACAATTTCCTGGCCTGCCTGCGAACCCATTTCGGGCTGGAGAGCAAGGATGGCGTTGTGACCACGGAACGTGGCCAGACGCGACTTCAAAAGTTCCCAATCGGTATCGATCCCGAGCAGTTCGCAGCGTATCTTGCGGCAGACCTCTCTCCTGCAGAGGAAGAAAAAGTCTCGTCATTATTGCAAAACTTCCAAGGCGCCAAGTTTGCCATCGGCGTAGACCGGCTCGACTACACGAAAGGCATCGATAAACGGGTCGAAGCGTTCAATGAGCTTTTAACGAAGGAGCCGCAGAGCATCTCGCTGTTACAGATCGCCCCGTCCTCGCGCGCCGACGTCGACGAGTATCAGAAGTACAAGGAGGACGTGGAGAATGCGATCAACCACGTCAATGACGAGCATGGCACCGACGAGTGGAGGCCGATCCACTACACGAATGACTCGTTTAGCCAGGCTGCGCTCGCGCGTCTCTACCGCGAGGCACATGTAGGTGTGGTCACGCCGCTGCGGGACGGCATGAATTTGGTAGCGAAAGAATATGTTGCTGCCCAAGACCCGAAGGATCCCGGCGTTCTGGTACTATCGAAGTTTGCGGGGGCGGCTGAAGACTTCAACGAGGACGAGGCGCTGCTGGTGGATCCAAATGATCCCAAAGAAATCGCAGATGCTATTTCAAGAGCGGCCAACATGCCGCTTGAGGAGCGCGTCAAGCGCTGGCGGTCGATGATGGATAAGATTGAATCCTATACCATCCACGACTGGTCGGCGGACTACGTCCGGGAGCTGGACAAAAGCCGTGTCACCGTTCCGGCTGATCAGTGCCTTATTCTCGGTCGCGGCTGGACCAACGTGGCTTCGATGCCGCTGTACCGGAACCATGCCGAGGCGCTGGCCACCTATAACGAGATCGACCCCGCGGATGTCGCCCTGAAGGAGGCTGCCTATGCAGACGAGAAGAAGGCCTATGACGCGCTAGAGGCCCGACTGATGCACACACAGGGCAGACTCTGGGATCTGCCGATACCCACAGCTTCGCTCAGCGGTCGTCCCGAAGAAGAGCCCGGTGCCGGGGAGGACTGAGCAGACGAGGAGCGCAGCACGGCAGATTACGCTGTTCTGCAGCAGCACAGAGCAACAATCCAGATCTTTAACGCTGACGCGGTTCTTGCAGGTTGCGCAAGCCTGGATGATGACCGGGAATGTTGAACGAGCTGCATCAAGGTATCACGCGAGTGATCCATAATGGAACGGGAGGTGTGCCGCCAACGCGTTGTTCCGTACCCGTAAACGACGCTTCTGCAAGTGGCGTCGGCATCAGCGAACTGTTGGTCGTTCCGCGCCGGAAAGTGGCGGCTGCCTGTTGCAATGGAGGGCCGCAACAGCACCGTTAAAACAGAGCAGCATGGCTCGCACTCGCCTCGCGCCTGCCAAGCTGCTCCGCCAGCAGCGGGCATTCTCGATCGACATCTCGCCCCTTCGTCCGTCGCGTGGTACGCCTTCGATGAAGGACCACGGGCTCGAGCGCCCGTTGCCGCCGGTAGATTCAGGATCATTTGAGCCTGACCCTAGCGACCATAAGAACTACTGATGACAGCTTCGTTTCGTCATCTTATCGAAAGATAGAACCTGACCCGGCGCTTGGACCCGTTTGGCTAGGGGCTCGACCTTAAGACGCGTTGCTACTTAGAGCCGTAGTCAGTGCTTCTGCCCTCATCGTCTTGAGTGCAATCCTCTGAAAAACGCGCTGCTCTTTATCATGACGACCCCCGTCGACAAGTCTGCCAAATGAACTCGCTCGAAAAGCGTTGCGATTGGAGGCGGGCGCGCATTCCGTTCTTGGCCGCTGAAATCGAAAAACCGGTGCCGTCTGACGGACTATCCGGCCACACGCTGTCGGTGTCTGCTTGGCAACCAGTGTCGGGAAGCGGACATGGTGCTGCAGCCGGAGCGGCTGAAACTTGCGACTTTAGCCGGCACGCAGTTTGCAATGAGTGGCCGCGAGATAGCGCAAGCGCTATGTCATGCGCTTGCGTGCTTTCCGCCGCTTGTGCTTGACGCGCCAGGCCTGCGAGCGCAGCCCTTCGACCTCTTCGGGAGAAAGTCCATGAACACGTCACCCCGCTCCGCCGCGCGGCCTTCGACTGCCCGCGCCACCTCCACGGCGCTTTCACAGGAGCAAACGGCTGGAGCCGCCACTGATGACCCGTTCCTTTGGCTCGAGGACATCGAAGGGCCCGGCGCAGTGGCTTGGGCTCGCGCCGAGAACGAGAAGACGCTCGGGGTGCTCCAGTCAGATCCTCGCTATCGGCTCTTCTACGAACAGGCGCTCTCCATCCTGCAGGCCAAGGATCGGATCGCATATGTTTCATTGGGACGGCGCGGACTGGAAAATTTCTGGCAAGATGATCACCAGGTGCGCGGCATCTGGCGGCGCACTACGCTTGAGAGCTATCGCAGCCAGGACCCGCAATGGGAGACCATCCTCGATATCGACGCGCTGGCTGTCGCCGAGAACAGGAATTGGGTTTTTCACGGTGGCCGCTGCCTTCCGCCTGAAGAACGCCTCTGCCTGATTAGCCTTTCCGATGGCGGCAAGGATGCCGCGTCCATACGAGAGTTCGACCGCGACGCCAAGACCTTCGTGCCGGACGGCTTTTATCTCCCAGAGGGCAAGCAGTACGTCAGCTGGGTCGATGGTGACACACTCCTTGTTGCACGGGACTGGGGCGAGGGGACTTTGACGCAAGCCGGCTACCCCTTTGTGGTGAAGGAGCTCAAACGCGCTCGGCCACTGAGTGAGGCTCGCGAGATCTTTCGTGGCGAACCCACCGACGTTCAGACGCACCCCTTCGTGCTTCGTGACAGGGAGGGTCATATTCATGCGACCGGCGCGACCCGCGTGATCAACTCTTTCGAGTACGAGTATGTGGTCTTCCGCCCCGATGGGCCCGTCAAGCTCAATCTGCCGAAGAAGGCCGCGATGAGAGGACTAGTGGGTAGTCGCCTGCTTGTGAAGCTTGATGAAGACTGGACGCCGCCCGGCGATATCAGCTTCGCCGCCGGATCGCTGATTTCGTATGACCTGGCCCAATGGAAACAGGATCCACTGCGCGCCAAAGCCTCGCTTGTCTTCCAACCTGGGCCCCGCCAGGCCCTGAGCGAGTTAGGCGCCACAAAGAATTTGTTGATCTTGACGATGCTTGACAACGTTCAGAGCAAAGCGTTCGTTTATAAGTACGATCAGGAAGCGTGGTCGGCGACGCCGATCCCACTGCCGGAACATACAAATGTCAGCCTGTCAGCCGCCTCCGATGAAGCGGACCAGGCCATGTTCACCGTATCGAGCTATCTCAGACCAACGTCAGTCTGGTATTTTGATGCCAAAACCAAAAGCCTTGAGGAATTGAAGACGACACCTACTGCCTTCGATGCGTCCAATCATGTCGTAGAGCAGCTCGAAGCCACTTCGCGTGATGGCACGTCAATTCCTTACTTCCTGGTGCGACCGAAGAACGCAAGGTTTGACGGCGCAATCCCGACGCTTCTCTATGGCTATGGCGGCTTCCAGATTCCGCTTCTGCCCTCTTATCTGGGACCGGTGGGGCGGCTCTGGCTTGAACAAGGCAATGCCTATGTCGTTGCAAACCTGCGCGGGGGCGGCGAGTTTGGTCCACAATGGCATCAAGCGGCCCGGGCGGCAACGAAGCAGACGACGTGGGATGATTTCATTGCCGTTGCCGAGGACCTGATCCGCCGGAAGATCACAAGTCCGCGCCGGCTAGGCGCAATTGGCGGCAGCCAGGGCGGCCTGCTCGTTGGCGCCGCAATCACCCAACGTCCCGAACTCTTCAACGCGGCGATCATCCAGGTGCCGCTGTTTGACATGCTTCGATACACCAAACTGGGCGCGGGCGCCTCCTGGATCGGCGAGTACGGTGACCCCGCCATTGCCGAGCAGCGTGCGTGGATCGAAGGCTACTCGCCCTACCAGAAGTTGGTGGCGGGCAAGACCTATCCCGTTCCCTTAATTCTTACCTCCACCAAGGACGACCGCGTGCATCCAGCGCACGGCCGCAAGGCTGCAGCAAAGCTTGCCGCGCTGGGCCAGCCTTACTTCTATTACGAGAACATCGACGGGGGACACAGCGCCGCGGCCAATCTCATGGAATATGCGCGTCAACTGGCCCTTGAATACACCTATGCATCGAGGCGGCTTTGTTCTGAGTAAATTCGGTGGACGGGCTGATCGAAGCAGATACAATCGAGACCGTTGGTTATCTCAACGTCTTCACGTTGCTCAGCTGATTTCATCGAACCCAAGGCGAGAGAGCTGACGAGCCGCCGGCGGGCGCGAAGCTCGTCAGATGCGGTACCGGTTTGAACAGCCTCCACCGGTGGCGAGCGGGTTTCCTCTTCCCAAACACAAGATGACGAGCGGGCGGTAAGTTGCCAGATGCGCTTCCTTGATGATTGTCTCGGCAGACCCCTGTTCGTCCGACATGGCCCGGCGTGCGGCTGACATGCAAAAGCGAACAGCTAAAGCGCAGCCCTGCGAGTGTCTTCGTGCTTGAGAAAGCATGTCACGTATCTTCAATGCAGGCATGCCGCGGATTGATGATCCTGCTCCAGGCTGCGCGAAGGAGTTCACCGCCGCCCTGTTGTTCAACGTCGATCAAACCCATCCGCTCTAGCTCGGCTTGGGATGAGCGCGGCGTTTCGAGGCTCTGCAACTCTTCTGTAAGCCGGTAGCGCGCGACGAGTGAAGCGAAGGTCAAAACGTCACGCGGATCTTGAAGCCTTGAACCGAAGTGCCGTCGACGACAGGGCGCTTTCTATCGTTTGCACAATGTCGCGGCAGCTAGAGTCACGCGACAAAAAAACGAGCACGTGACCTGCGCAGCGACGTCGGGCGTCGCTTGCCGCCCGTCTTGATAGACGGGAGACTCTTCGCTAGATCACAACGGTTCACTATGGAGATGCCGCCGTGGCAATGGGTATTGTGAAGTGGTTCAATTCGACCAAAGGTTATGGGTTCATCAGGCCTGAGGACGGAGGTCCCGATGTCTTCGTGCACATCAGTGCCGTCGAAAAGGCCGGTTACACCACACTCGAAGAGGGGGCCCGGGTAAGTTATCAGCCCAAGGCCGGGCGTTCGGGCAAGATGTCAGCTGAGGATCTCCGGGTTGGCTGATCCGACTAGTCTCCGGCAACTGCTCTCTGCAAAGCGTGTTCTCACACCTGTCCGGCGATGCCTTGTCACGCGCGCTCCGTTTGGCCTTTCGACCGTCTCTTCCAGCCATGAGGCTGTCTCGCAAACCGCATGACGGTCTTGAACTTCTGAACCCGTCGACCGATCACGCCGCCAGAGTCACAGGAGTTGCCCGCCCGGTCGCAATGTGGGCGTGGCAAGATATTCCTGCGAGCGGGCCACGAACGGTCCGAACGTACGCTCGTGACCAACACGCCGGGAAGTGCACGCCGCACGGCTCGTCGCAGCTAATAATGCACGGGCTGGTGCTCCCCTGTCCGGGCGTGATGCATGTAGCTCATGAAGGTGCTCGCACAATCGGGTTCGTCCGTTATGGACATACTTGCCGGCTGCGCTGCGGCTGCAGGTCTATTTCTGCTACGCTGATGCCGTGAGCCTTCGAGGGCCGGTGTAAACAAAGCCGCATTGGCTTGATGCGGCGCGGCGAGGTCAAATCCCAGGGCGCCGGCGCTTGGGGTTAGCCAATATAGTTGAGCTTAACGGCGCCATGTTGTTGACGATGCGCTCCTGACCTTGATCCACTGCACGGGAACTGCACACACGGCCGATCGGCGGCAAGTCTCCTTCCAGCTGACCGTCCTGAAAGTGCTGGCCCGCCAGCCTGCCGGGCGGGCTTCCGTTGCCGAAGTCGACGCGCCGTGGAGATCCTGATGAACGCGCTGATCTGCCGGTACAGAGGTCGCCCATCCGACTTTCGTGATCTCAGGGATGAACCACCGGACGGCGATCCCGATGGTGTATTTTTCGGGATGCGCTTGCGCGTTGGATATTCATCTTAACGGACAGCGGCAGCCTCAAAGAACGGCCAGCGCGACAAGTCTAGCGGCTCGATCCGCGGATCGGAGTTGGAGCGTGGCCTCCTAGTGGTATGCTAGGGGCATCCATCGCAACGCTCGGGACTCACACCGTCTATCCGCTGACGACTGGCCTTCCGACGCAGGAGGATCGGCCCGTGATCATCCAGCACATTGCGGAGATCCTCGATCAGCCCACCATAGCTCCTCGTGCAATGACGCGCCGTTGATCGACAGATTGACGAGTATTCCGTTGTCCGTCGCGATGGTCTTTGGGCCGAGCGCAGGCGCTGTTGCGCTCGCGTGCTCATGCTGTTGATCAAGATGGATCTCCAGCATGCAGTAGGTGCTACATAAAGGCTCGGTCCTGCCATACCAATGGCATCGGCGCCAATTCTGGCGCCGATGTCTTTACTCGCGAGCCGACTTCGGATGGGTCGAGAGGAATCTGGAGCTTGGCTTTTGGTGGACCCTTCAATCGAACTTATAGGAGGCCTGGAAGAACGTACCCCAGCGCTCCATACTATACTTCGCAAAAATGCGCGGGTCACCGACGCAGCCGCTGCTGCTGCACAAAGAGTCGCTGTCCTTTTTGGTCCACATGGCCCAATAGCGGCCACCGACCCCGACGCTGATGTTCTCGGTGAGGAAGTAGGACAACACGCCCTCAATCTGGACTCCGCCACCACCATTGCCGCGTTGCTCGTCAAAGGTGGTCTTGGGGCGCAAGAGATGATAGTCACGCCCCTTGAAATCGGTCCATGGCAGGTAGGCGACGTCGGCGCTCAAACGCCAACGCTCGGTCAGCATGGTTTCGGCGCTCAGGCCGATCCGGGGCGCATTCCATTGCGTATCCTCGCTGCCAACAATCCTGTTGTCACCCGGTTTTAGACATCGATTCCGCGGATTAGCGAACTCAACGCAACCGGTCGAATCCGAGCTCTGGCCGTAATAGGTCCAGCCTAGAAATCCACCGACCTTGTAGTTCGTGCCGCGCAAGAAATCGTATCCGACATCGGCCGTGTAATATGTGAACTTTCCGTTTGACTCATCTGAAAGGGTGTTCTGGTAGGACCGTTCCTTGTGGGGCAACCAGTCTTCATCATTCGACTTCCCTTTGTTGAAGCCCCCGATACCCAGATTGCTCTTCAGGAACACTCCCCAGGGACTGTCAACACGGCCGAATAACTCCCCGGAAAATCCGTCCAGTCCATGATAAGTGAGCCTCGATATGAGCATGCTGGGGTCTTCAACCCCACCATACCGTGCTGCGCTGTGATCCCATTGGAATCGTCCCCGGCTCAGCCAGAGCCGCGAGCCGCCTTCGAAGGACCAGCCGGGCGCGTAGGAAATGGATCGTACGCTGCCGGCTGATTTCGCATACAGCGGCGCATCGGACCATTGTGCGGCCCCAAGGTCCGCACCGAAGTGGTAGTTCAGACCAATCTTTCCGATGTGGTAGTTGCTGGACAGGTTGGTTGTGTTCGCCGGCAGAATTGCAAACGGCGGAAACTGCACTGTCGAAGCCGTCGCGACACTCGGCCCGCCAAAATGCAGATAGTCATATTCGACGTTCACCGACCATGCAGGCGTTAGGGCTTGCTCGACGCCCAGCCCGATGATGCCACCGACCCGACCATAGTCGAAATGGGTTTTCTCCTGTGGCAAGTCGCCGCCTTCAAAGTTGTTGACGACGTCGCCCCGATTGTTTTGCCAGGCTAGGCCTGCCTTGAGATAGGCCAGCGTGTGCCCGAGCGCGCCAAAGGCGTAACCAACGCGACCGGTACCGGTGGCAAAGAGGCTCGGACCTGCCTTGCAGTTTGCGCTTACAACGAAGCCGGAGGCGGCGAGGCAGGTGTTTGTGCCGTCGGCAACAGCTGCGCTGGCATCCAGCTCGATGCCAAACACCCAGCTGTTGTTCTGCCAGTTGTAACCAATCTGGCCACCTGCAAGGAACGCCGGGGTATCGACGATGCCGCCATATATTGATGGGCCGTGCGGATTGCTGAAGGAGGTTCGGCCGTACCCACCGCCAGCATGCCCGCCAATATAGCCTCCAGACCAGTTCCACACGGCCTGTGGCAGTTTAAGTTGTGGCTCAAGGTCCGCCGGCTTGGCCGCGCTGCTTGCGACGAGCGCAATTGTTGTCGCACCACAAAAAATAATTCTCGATCGCATCAAAGTTTGCCCTGCACTTCCCAGTTCACGACCCGGCTCCTTAAGTATCGCCGCACGACAAATCGTCGGAGCAGACCAGACACGCGGTAACGCGCGCCAGAGCCATCCCGAAGATCACCGCACGACGATTGGTGATGATGTCCCGAACGAAGCAAACCGCGTGCCGAACTGAATTCGTACATTCGCAGAAGTTTCGTAAGAGTGTCTCGCGTCAGCTTCCTGACACTGGTCTCAAGGCTGACAATCGAAGCGTGCGAACGAGAAACACGGTCGCAGCCACTACTCGGCAGGCTTGGATCGGAAGAGATACACAGGCGACGTCAAAATCGGTTTGGCCCGCCGGCTGTAGTCCAGTTTCACGAGGACGGATTTCCTGCGCGTATGCTTCCGTTTCACGAAGATGCGGCCCACCAGCAGGAAGCGCTCGGCATCTGCGTCTTGCGGCTTACCGCAAATTCCCTTGCAGTAAATGGCAATCCGCTTTCGGCTTTGCCGTAGTGAGTTTTTGTACGTGGCCGGCTCAGCCGGGGCAGGCGGTTTATTGTTCCCAGGAATGCCCGAACCCGCCAGCTGCCGACGTTTTCGACCTGCGACGCGATCAAGGCTATTTCGTGGGAGGCAATGTGAGCGAAGTGCTGGCCGGTGCCATGCCAGGTATTCCGCTGCGATGGACGACGGGCATGTCGCATATCGAGCTCAAAAACGGTTTGATGAGCCATCAGAAATACCGGAACTACACCAATCTGATGGAGGCGGAGCTCGCCGCGCTTAAGGACCTCGGCTGCACCATCGATCGGCGCAATTTCTTCGGCTACTCACTGTACGGCAGCGGCCAGAATCTGGTGAACGACAACCCCTTCTTCAGCCGCAACGCCGGTCGTACCGCCTGCCTTCCGAATACCGACAACACGGCCACGCTCGAACTGGGATTGCACGTGTTATGGCAGTACGGTGGTTCAGCGCGCCGACCTGCTTTCACGCGGCGTCGGGGGCGCCGGCATCCGTGTCGACGGCGGAAACAATTCAATAGCAATCCTGCCCGGGACTCGCGTCGATGCGGACGGTGCCAATGGGCGCGCGGTCATGTTCATCTACGGCAAGAATCACATATTCACCCAGCGTGGTGACGTGCAGGCTGTCGCCAACCATGGCATCGCCGCAAGCTTCGATTTCGGCAACAACGCGTTAGGGAATCGCGTCGAGTACCGTGGCTTGTACATTCACACCGCGGGCAATGAACCGGCCCCAATCCTCGATGAAATCAATGGTCCGCTGGTCAGCACGTTCGACCTGACCGGACGTCTGGCTGGCAACTATGCGGCGATGTACATGTCGAACAACGCTTATGTGGGCCAGGTCAACGTGATGCGTGGGGCGGTGCTGTCAGGGCACGTCCGTTCAGATTACGCCCAGGTTGATGGGAAGGTGCGCCCGCGGCTAACAAAGTTGACGTTCGGTATGACACCCGATGCGAGTGGCCACTCTACAGGGCAGCCAGACCCAAGCTTTGCATTTCGCTATGATGGCAATATCGTCGGACGCAACAATCTGTCATTGTAATTGTTGGGCGGCAGCTCGTTTTTTTACCGCCCATCATGAGGTGTACGACGCGAATATCGAAGGTACAACGTTGGCTCCGATTACGATGCACGCACCTTCCAGATCTTCGTTAGAGCTGGGTTACAAGGCTCACGTCAGCGACCATTCCTTGATCGAGCCCTATGCCAATCTCGCCGATGTTCGGAGCAAAACGGACGGTTTTAGCGAGAAGGGATGGAGCGGAGCGACCCTTGATATTCGCACCGACACAATGGAAACGACTCTCTCTACCGTCGGCATCCGCACCACTAACAACCTTCAGCTTGGGCACGTAACCTCGACAGCACGAACCGACCTTGGCTGGCGCAATGCCTTTGGGGACTACATTCCACCGTCAACAGGCAGCTTCGCTGGAGCGAGGCCTTCAATAATCTCGGCTTGCGCGACCGCGAGGCTTCAGTTTGGATCTGGCCCGTTTCCGATCTGAGTGATATTTCCAAAGCGGCCCAGTTCAATTGTGAAATCCGCGCTGCCGACGCCACCAGCGAGCCCGCAGCTGCAACTCGCCGCTATCGTACACGCGGGGGTGCAGGGTATTGAAGAAGAACTGCCATCTGATGCAACCACCGAGGACCTCTCACTTCTTGATCCATCGGTTCTGGCACAGCGTGGATACTGCAGGCTGCCGACGTCGTTGCCCGAAGCTCTCGATCCCTTGTTGGCAAATCAACCCGTAATCGAATGGTTCCCGCCCGGCTTCACCGAGACCTATGCAAAGCACAAGAAGGCAGAGATTGCGTTCGTAGAGGCAAGACCCAACAGGAGATCTGCAGCCTGTATGAGCAGGTCTACTGAGTAACGGAGAATCCATTACCGGTTTGATCGGGCTTCTTCGGAGCGCAACTCCCGTAAGCATTTGCTTCAGGAACGATACTTCGTCACGTCGAGAGCGGCTCACTGCGTCGAAGTCCAATCAGCTCCGGCTCAGCAGCACGAGACAATCCCTGTGTTGACCAACTCGGGAGACACAGATGAAGTCACTTTCCGCTCCGTCGACTGCAGAACGACGCAATCTGAAAATCTGCCTCCGACAAGGCCGGCGGGAGGGGTAGACCGTCGCGTCGTCATGGTCCCGCGTCATGGCGCTCCATCGGTACTGCTACCCCGCCGATCAGCCTCAGTAACCGCTTGTTCTGGACTTGCACAAAATCGGCCATAGCATACCCTCTCACTCTTGTAGTTGGCCAGCGCTTGAACCAATCGCGACGCCGCATGCTCCTTCCAGTCCACTTCGATGCCGAGCGACCTCAGCGACAGCTCCACCAATTCGATAGCGCGCTCCTTGTTGCCGATTGCGTAATAATACTGAGCGACCGCCTCATACGAGTTTATTTTCAAACCGCTACCGGCGGGAGGGTTGAGCTTGAGGACACGCTCCGACAAGTCTTTCCCGATAGCGAGGCGCTCGGCCGATGGAAAGTCGGAGTTATCCTTAGATGGATCAAAGAGTTCGCGGATTGCGTACGCCATCCAAAGTTCCGAATTTCTGTCGATCGCATCCCGAACCAGTTTGCGCATGACCGAGATCCCTTGAACGTCATGCATTTTATGAAGCAGAACATCCACCTGTTGCGTGCGTAAGGTGATGTCGTCAGGCATTGCACGAAGAGCCTGCTCGATGATCGAAAGCGCACCAGCCCAATTCTCGGCCTTCATGGCTGACGTGAGTTCGTCCAGCATTGCAAATCTGCGCGCAACCTGTTCATTTTGAGTGATCCGGCGCCTTTCTTCGAGCTCAGCTTCGTTGCTATCCCGCCACGTGCCTTCGAGAATCTTGGGCAAGAGATCATCGAGGCGCGACGGGTGATCTATCATCGCGATTAGACCGTCACGATCGATCACAAAAGAGACAGGTATGGTGGGAGAGGTGCTCGGCTTCAGCCAGAGCTTGTTCATTTCTCCACTATCGT
Source organism: Bradyrhizobium sp. DN3 (assembly GCF_041357655.1). Taxonomy (NCBI): domain Bacteria; kingdom Pseudomonadati; phylum Pseudomonadota; class Alphaproteobacteria; order Hyphomicrobiales; family Nitrobacteraceae; genus Bradyrhizobium; species Bradyrhizobium sp. DN3. Next base: position 17,498 of record NZ_JAULLN010000012.1, read on the forward strand.
TGAGCGCGATCCTGTAGTTCAGGTTGGGGACCTTTGCGTTCAACCATTTTTCCAACCTCGCTTTAGCCGCATCAGCGGTTGGGCCTCTTTCTGCAGCTGCTACGCCGACCACATCAACCGCACGATCCCGGTATTTCTCTTGTAGCTGCACCAGGCCTGACATCGCCTTCGCACACGGCCCACACCAGGTCGCAAAGAACTCGACGATGTAGACTCTGCCAGGTTCAAACTTCGCTAGCGGCCGTCCGCGCACCCAGCTCTCAACCGCGAGCGCAGGAGCCGGGGAACCGATTGTAAGCGCGGCGGTGGCCTGCGGCAGCGCTGCCAAAGCTACTATCATTTCGTACACCATCCTCGCTCTTCTGCAGACGAGCCATCAGGTCACCCGGGTTGGAATGACAGCACGCCGTGCGTGGCTCGCAGACATCCACTTTGCCATTCAGCTGGGCATCAGCAAGCGCTGTGCCAGCGCTGTACGTTCGGGTGAACGCGAGCTTGCTTGTGACCAGGCTCGTGATCGAATTACTTCATCATCGCTTCGGCTTCTGCACGAAAAGCCCGGCGCGAGGCCTCTCGTGAATAGAACATGTGGCCCCCCGGAAAGACGACGAGTTTGACACGCGGTGCGGAGGCAAATGGCGGCAATTGATCGAGCACGATCTGTGATCCGAAATACGGCGTGACGAGGTCAAACAGGCCGTGCGCGACCAGCAATTTCATGTTCCGGTCCGTCGCCAGGATCTGGCGCAGCTCCGAAAGTGACTCCGGAGGGCTGCGGCCGAAATCCCAGGCCCGCCCGACCGTGTCATTGAGGAGCTCATAGGACCCGTCCGGCCGCCAGTTAAGCTTGCGCGCAAGCAGATCGACAGTGGCGCTGGTCAGAGGTGCCAACAGCGTATCGCTCGAGGGATCGCCGGAAAGGTGGAAATCGGACTCAGGATATGGATCGAGGCCACGCACCGAGGCGTCATAATTGCCGATTAACTTGCCGTTCTTACGGTCGAATTCACGGCGGAACTCGGGGAGTTCGAAACGCCCGGCGAGCCTGCGGCTGACCGCCTGGTCGATGCCAGTCAGCGCCGCGGACTTGTCGGCCAGACGCGTGGTCGCTTCCTTGTCGGCCTGGCCTTTGATGAGATCGACCAGAAACTCGCCGCGTGCATAAGCTTCCACGTCGGCGAGATCGGCTCGGTTTACCGGACCCTCGGCTTCACGCCGGGTCGCAACATAGCTTGGCAGCCTTGCGACGTATTGCAGCAAGCTCCTGTGGGCACTGTAGTCGAACAGTGGCGAGACCATGATCAGGCCCTTGACGCCTATGCCCTGCCGCAGCTGCAATTGGCGGACAACCTTTGGCCCGCGAATGCCGCCATAGCTTTCACCCGCGATGTACTTCGGCGACAACAGCCGGTCATGCTTTTCGAGCCAGCGGCGGACCACCAGAGCGAGCGAGTTGACGTCGCCCTCAACGGAATAGAGCCGCTTGCGCACATCATCGCCGGTCGCCACGAAACGGCTGTAGCCGGTGCCTACGGGGTCGAGAAACACCAGATCGGTAAAATCGAGCCAAGTTTCCGCGTTTGGCCTCACTTCCGGAAATGTCGATGGCGTGACCTCGTCAGCATTGATCGGCAGCCGCCACGGTCCGGCATTGCCAAGCTGCAGCCAGGCCGATGATGAGCCCGGTCCGCCATTGAAGAAGAATGTTACCGGGCGCGTGCCGCGATCGGTGCCGTCGAGTTGATAGGAGGTATAGACGATGTCGGCCTGTGGCTCGCCCTTGTCGTCGAACAGGCGGATGGAGCCGGCGGTCGCGACAAAAGAAAGCGTTCGCCCAGGGAGCTCAAGCGTGTGCCTAGTACTGGAGTCCGGCGGCAGGCGATGCTGCTCGCTCGGCGACAGCATACCCGGTGTTTGGCCAGCGCCACCCTTCTGGCCGGCCGGCGTCGTGACCTGGGTGGGCGGAGGCGGATCTGCGGCCCGCGCGCTCTCCATTAACCCGCAGGCAAACAGGATCAGCGCAAGAGAGGTGCGGCACGACGCGATCAACTGCATCGAGTTTCTCCTGTCCCGGCGCGCACTTTGCTGCGCGAGGCGTGTCCGTCAAAGCGGCTCTAACCATTAGCTCCGACCGGGGAACAACAAAGCTACTAGATCCAGTAGTCATCACCATTGCCGAGTGCCCTATCAATCACGGTGCGAAACCCGTCATTCCAAACAAATCTAACAGAGTGCCCCTCCACAGCTTCAGCAAACGCGCCTACAGAGGGCGCAATGTTATCGAGGGCTGCTTTTGCCGGCTCAAGGATTTCCGGCGCGTTGCAACTCGCTACGACAAACTTGCGAGAGACTTCTTGGCTGCCGTGTACACCTCGCCGCCATCGTCACCTATTGGATCAATTGAGTCTGAACCGTAATGAAGATTTGGAATATCACCTCGCAGAAGATGCATATAGCGCTGCTCCCTTTGGCGCGAGCAAGGTGACCGTCATAAGCCTACCGCGCGCGGTGCGGCTCGCACGCAGGATCGATGCGTAGGACAATCCAATGACGACGTGCTTCCGGCATAGGAGATCAAGCACCCAGATCCGGCAAGTCCAGTTTGGATGTTGGGTCCGTCACGCTTGGATAGCCAAGCCGCAGCATGCCCGGTCATGGAACTAGGACCTAGTCCAGCGTCCACCTAATATGTGTAAGATAGAAATGAGACGCGTGGTGCTTCAATGAACATGGTCATTCGCAAGTACGCCAAGGTTCGTTCGGTTGCGGATGCCGCCCGCCCCGCGAAAAGCGGCATCGGGCAGATCTTAAGTGAATCGCATGGATTCAGATCGTACTATGTGCTGGATGGCGGTGAAGGCGTCGGTGTCGCTGTGATGATATTCAAGGATGGCGAAAGCGCCAATGCAGCGAACAAAAGGTCTTGGAGTTCGTTCAAGCGAGTCTGCATGACCTCAATCTTGGAGGCTCCGAAATCGTCGCGGGGAGATATTGGTGAAGATCCAATCTGATCAATAGCGCGCCCGTTCGTGACTAGCGAGCTCAACATCGAGAGCCCGCAGTCGTCCCATCGCCGTCGAATGCTGACCGTTCTTTGAAGGCTTGACGCTCGCGCACTTCCAGGCGATCTCGCCAGGGCCGTTGAATACCTCAACTACTTCTCTGCGGCCGACAAGTTGCAACGCGATGAGATGCTGGGGCTTAGAATAGATAACCGGCGGCCTCAAGGGGCAGGCGAGGCCGTCTAATGCCGAAACGTCACCCGGCGGACACCTGATTGTCAGCTTTAGAGCCAATGTCGGGAAGCTGGCATGGCGATGCGGCACGATGCGGCAGAAACCTGCTGTTTGTCGGCGGCATGCTGCTTGCACAGGTCGAGCTGCGGGCGGCGCGACACAGCGTGCACGATCGCAACACGAATTTCGCTACTTTCGCCCACTCGCAAGAACTTGCGGGCTCGGCCTGCGTGCCTTGTCCGAGGATAAGCCAAATGAAAAAGTCTCTTCTGCGCGCCGCGTTGCTCTCGATGATATGTCTTACGGTCGCGCTGCTCCACGGGCAGTCTGGTGCGACGCCGACGGACGATCCGTTCCTCTGGCTCGAGGAGGTCGAGGGGCCGCGCGCATTGGCCTAGGCACAGGCCGAGAACGAAAGGACGCTCGGCTCGCTGCAGTCGGATCCTCGCTACGATCGCTTTTACCGGGACGCGCTGACGATCCTCCAGGCCAAAGACCAGATTCCGTCCGTTTCGCTGAAAGGTCAAGGTCTTGAAAATTTCTGGCAAGACGAGAGCCATGTGCGCGGCATCTGGCGGCGCACCACGCTTGAGAGCTGCCGCGGCAAGAATCCCCGATGGGAGACCATCCTGGACATTGACGCGCTCGCTCTCGCCGAGAACAAGAACTGGGTCTACAAGGGGCGCAGCTGCCTTGGGCAGCGCTGCCTCGTCAAACTCTCCGACGGTGGCAAGGACGCCGTGTCCATACGCGAGTTCGACAGCGAAGCCAAAAGCTTTGTTGCAGGTGGATTCCAACTGCCCGAGGGCAAGCAGAGCGTCAGCTGGATTGACCGTGACACTGTCCTTGTTGCACGTGATTGGGGCGAGGGGACCACGACCGAGGCCGGCTACCCGTTCGTGTTGAAGGAGCTCAAGCGCGCTCAGCCGCTCGATCAGGCGCGCGAAGTTTTTCGCGGCCAGCGCACCGACCTCCAAATCCTGCCATTGGTGTTTGATGAACGGCGGATGACCGGCGTCACCCGTCGGATCAACGCCTTCGAGCGGCAGTATGTACTGTTCGGGCCCGCCGGGCCGATCGAGCTCGATCTGCCGAAGAAGGCCTCGATCGTTGGCATCGCGAGTGGCCGCCTGCTTGTGAAACTGGACGAAGACTGGATCCGCTCCGGCGATACCAGCTTCAAGGCCGGCTCAATGATCTCGTATGATTTGGCCGAATGGAAGCAAGATCCGCTGCGTGCGAAACCCTCAGTCGTTTTCCAGCCCAACTCGCGGCAGGCACTCCGCGGATTTGGCCGCACCAGGAATTTCCTGGTCCTGACGATTCTCGATAACCTTCAAAGCAAGGCGTTCGTCTACAGGTACGATCAAGGTGCCTGGCATGCCACACCAGTCCCGCTGCCGGAGAATGCGACCGTAAGCCTATCAGACACTTCCGCGCAAACGGATGAAATGACGTTTACCGTCTCTGATTATCTCACGCCAACGTCGCTTTGGTACTTTGATGCCGAAAGCAAACGGCTCGAGCTCTTGAAGACGGCACCTGCGACGTTCGACGCATCGAAGCATGTCGTGGAGCAGCTTGAGGCGACTTCGCGCGATGGCACGCGGATTCCGTACTTCCTGGTGCGGCCCAAGAGCGCAAAATTTGACGGCTCGACCCCGACGCTTCTCTATGGTTATGGCGGGTTTCAGGTTCCGCTTCTCCCCTCCTATGACGGAGCTTTAGGTCGACTATGGCTCGAACAGGGCAATGCATACGTTGTTGCCAATCTGCGCGGAGGCGGCGAGTTCGGTCCAGCATGGCACCGGGCGGGCCAGCAAGCAACGAAGCAAAGCACATGGGATGATTTCATCGCGGTCGCCGACGATCTGATCCGTCGGAAAGTTACAAGTCCGCGCCGGCTCGGCGTGATCGGCGGCAGCCAAGGGGGCCTGCTGGTTGGCACTGCAATGACCCAGCGCCCCGAGCTTTTCAACGCGGCGATCATAGGAGTGCCGCTGTTCGACATGCTTCGATTCACCCAGTTAGGGGCGGGCGCGTCCTGGACCGCCGAGTATGGCGACCCGGCCATTCCCGAACAACGAGAGTGGATCGAAGACTACTCGCCCTACCAAAAGCTGGTTCCGGGCAAGGCCTACCCGGAGCCTTTCATTTTTACCTCCACCAAGGATGATCGCGTGCATCCTGCGCACGGCCGCAAGGCCGCCGCGAAGCTCGCTGCGCTGGGCCAGCCTTATTTTTACTTTGAGAACATCGATGGGGGACACCGCGCCGCCGCCAATCTCGTCGAACATGCGCGCCAGCTGGCTCTGGAATACACATATGCATCCAGGCGGCTTTGCCCCGAGCCACCGGGAGGCGCACCCTAAACATAGGTCAACGGTACCGTGGTCGTAAACTTCAGCTCTTCCATGCTAATGAACGAGCTGACATCAGCAAAGTCCAGGCGGGTGATCAGCTTCTTGTAGACCGCGTCATAGACCTCGACCCCTGGCACCACGAGGCGGAGCAGATAATCGGTTTCGCCGGTCAAGCGATAGGCTTCGACGATTTCCGGAATGTCTGCAATGGCGCGGCGGAAGTCCTCGAGCCACGCCATCGAATGACGCGACGTGCGTACACCCATGAACACAGTCATCGGCACGTTGGCTTTGCGTCTGTCAACCAGGGCGACGCGCCGGCAGATCAGGCCACTGTCCTCCATGTGCTTGATGCGCCGCCAACAAGCGGACACCGAAAGATTGGCCGATTCAGCAAGCGCTGTGACGGGAATTGCTGCGTCGAGCTGCAACTTGTCGAGAATCTTCAGGTCGCGATCGTCCAACGCCATGTCGTTTCAGCCGGCTTCGGAGCTCGGGTGAGAAGAGTTTTTGCTATCGCCGAGATAAGGCCTTTGATTTGCACTTTCCAGAGCGATTGCGCCAAACGACGCCGAGATTTGCCGCCGAAGGCGCGGTAAGCTGTGTCGCCTTCGCATGAAGTGGAGATCTCAAAATGCAGCGGACGATTGGGCTGATCGGAGGGATGAGCTGGGAAAGCACAGCCATCTATTACAAGGAAATCAACGAAATCGTCCGTCAGCGCCGCGGCGGTCTCGCCTCGGCAGACATCTTGCTACGCTCGGTTGACTTCGGGTATATCGTCACCCTTCAGAAGGCAGGAGATTGGAGGCAAGCCGCTGCTTATCTAACGAGGATAGCCCGGCAGTTGGTCGAGGCGGGCGCCAGCTGCATCCTGATCTGCACCAATACGATGCATGTGATTGCCGACATTGTTGCTGCCGAGCTGGGTGTGCCACTCATCCACATCGTCGATGTGACCGCTGCGGCTCTTCTCGCCGCTTCCTTCAAGAGACCACTGTTGCTCGCGACGCGCTATACGATGGAGCAGCCATTCTATTGCGATCGCCTGCGGCAGCGTTTTGGCCTTTCAGCTGTCATACCGGCGGAGAACGAACGGATTCGGATCCACGATGTCATCTTCGATGAGCTGTGCTGCGGAGTTATCTCTGATCAGTCGCGCCAGGAATTTATTGACATCATCGCGCGCGGTCGTGCACGGGGCGCCGACGCGCTCATCCTCGGCTGCACGGAGATTGGTCTTCTCATCGGGCCCGAACATACAGAATTTCTGGTGTTCGATTCGGCAAGGCTGCACGCCAGGGCGGCAGCTGATTTCGCTGAGGGTAAGCTGTCACTTGGTGCCGTCTCCATAAACGCGCGGCGATGATCGCCTCGCCGTTCGGCACTTTATCTCGTCCTCGGTGCTGACCTCGGCCTGAGCCGGGGTCTCAACGCCGCTGTACCTGGCCATGTCGCGCAGCGCGGTAGCGCAGGAAGGGCAATTGTCAACTTGTCACAAAATCAAGCGATGGTCGATCGCGTTCGACCTTCAAGCATCGGTCTCCGAGGAGTGAACTTTAGTGAGCGCTGCCATGGACGTCGTGGTTGCGGCCTTGACTGTCTCGTTCAAGACGTCGGTTGTTTCAGGCGCGACAACGAGGACGCCTGCAACCAGGTGATGTGAGAAAGCCTACATCGTTTCGTCATGAAAACACTTAAGCGGCCTTGGCATGCCGGTTGCTTGAAGATGTGGCGAAACCACTTGTGACCATGATGCTCGTTCGGCACCCGATCCAGGTATTCAGATGAAACTTGCCCGCTTGATCGATGGCAGAGGTCTCCTGATGCGCTTTCCAAGCCGTGCGCCTGCGTCGCGAACTCTGCCATCTTCGGATCGCGCATCGGTTTGCCGGCCAGGGTCCGATTGTCTTGCAAAGGGCTCGCGACGAATGGCGGTCCTCAACAACGTGGTGCAGAACAGGGTAAAGGCATTCTACCTTAGGACGATCGTTTGCGTCACCTTTAGCCGGTGGCTCAAGCGCGGGCATCTGCGCAGATGCCGAGCCTGGGTTCTTGAAGCTGAGCGCCGGCTATGCATCGGTGCTTGCAGATGGTCAGTGAGCTGATGCAGGACGATTGGGATCCTGAGAAAATAGTCAGGCAACAGGACGAGCTCAAGGTCAAGCTGCTTCGCGCCCAATCGGTTGTCGCCGAATGCAAGGCAGGATTGGCGGATCTGGAGCGGAGGCTTGAGCGTCGAGCAGTCTTATCGCCGATGGATGAACGCCAGCGCAACTCTGCGACAAACAATTCAATACGTAACGCACGACCGCGCAAATCGCGAAGCCATCGATGATCCTGTTGACCAGGATGCTGCCGTGGCGTTTTCGGGTCGATCATGGGACCGTTGAACGCTGCCGCCGCGAACGGTAGCGGCGACAGGTTTTATCGCGGACCTGGCGAAGATCTCGAGACGCATCGTGTTGCGAACCCGGCGGGCGAACTGGACTAGTGGGTGCGGCCCTGCCGCTAGGCTCGGGCTTTTGGTTGATCGCGGTGCGTTGGCCAGTGCGCGCAGAGTAGCGCCACATACGGGAGGCATCGCCGCGTTTGTGACTAGAGCCTCCTGTTTCGGGGGGCTGCTCACGCAGATGTCATGGATCGAATGTCCAAGAGCTCTCCACCTCGACCCAGGGCCAGATCGGTCGTTTTGTCCGTCTTCAAGTCATTCAAATTGCCGGTAGACGTGTCTGGAGGGGGCGCGAGGGGGCTCGTTCAATGACCAAGATGGTCCGCTATGGCCGTGGGGCAAGGCATGCGACGTCACGGGCGGTGCTGACCGCGAAAGACGACCATGCCTCATCCGGCATCGCATGGATGATGACGAGAACTGGCTGACTATGTCCCGCAAGCGATCACAATGCGATCCGGAAGAGGGCGGGTAACGGCAGTCAGCTAACTTCGTGAGACGCCAGGAGAGGGTTTCCGGGGCGAATGCGATCCAGTGCCGGCCGCAGCCTGGTCAGCTTCTCGAAAGCTTGTTCGAATACGGACTAACCCAGTGATCTTGGACGAGAGGCTGGCGTGGACTCGCACAATTGCGAAATATCCAATGCAGCACCTCCGCCATCGGTACAGCACGCCGTTCGAGACGATCACCAACCGAACCAGGCGGAACAAGACGCCTTTGAGCAGCAATTGGATGCAGCGCGCGTGGCCGATCCCGCCGGCCGCGGCGGCTCGATCGAGCCAGCGGTCAATACCAGACAAGGCACGCGGCAATGATGCGCGTGACAAAGCACGAGCAGGACGATGACAAAGCGTTTTCGCAACTGGGCCCTATTGTCCATACTCGCCTCCATGGTTGTCTGCCCCGCTGCAAAAGCGCAAGACCGCCGGACTATCGCCGAACCTGTTGCACCTCATACGGTCTGCGATCGCCCTGTGCCTTCCGGCAAGAACGATACAGTTACGCTACAGGACGCCATTCAACATTGCCCCGCTGGCGCTGCAGTTTATCTCGGGCGCGGCGAGTTTCACTCAGGTCCACTCGAGATGAAATCGGGCGTGACCTTATGGATCGGACGCGGTGCGGCGCTGATCGCCATCCCCGAACCAGCTGCTTACGACAAGGGCCGCGGACAATGTGGTCGCATCACGGGCAAGGGCGACGGTTGCCGGCCATTCATCAGCTTTTCCAGAACGCGTGGCGGCGGCATCTACGGGGAGGGCATCATCGATGGTCAGGGCGGCGCAACGATGGGCGGCAGCGCCGAAACCTGGTGGCAGCTGGCCCGCCGCGCGCAAGCCGAGGGCGGCAACCAGAACGCCCCGCGCTTGATCCAGATCGATCATGCGCAGGACATCACGCTCTCTGGTGTCACCTTGCGCAATGCGCCCAATTTTCATGTCGCAATGAACCGGGTCGAAGGTGCCACGTTTTGGGGCCTCACGATCGATGCACCGGCGGATGCCCGCAATACCGACGGCATCGACCCTGGCGCGAGTCAGGATGTGACCATCACCCACAGCTTGATCCGCACGGGAGACGATAACGTCGCAATCAAGGCCGGCGACAATGGCTCAAGCAGCCATATCTCCATCATTGATAATTATTTCGGCTGGGGGCACGGCATGTCGATCGGCAGCGAGGTGAATTCCGGGGCTAGCGACATACTGGTGCGTAATCTGACGCTGGACGGTACGACGTCTGGCCTGCGCATCAAGAGCGATGTCAGTCGAGGCGGTCTGGTCGAGCGCGTGACTTATGAGAACGTGTGCCTGAGGGGCAACCGGTGGCCGGTGGCGTTCGATGCAAAATATGATCCGCGCGCACAAGGCACGAGGATTCCGGTCTATCGGCAGATCGTTCTGCGCCATGTGCGTGGCGACAATGGTGTGCTGCTGATGCGCGGAGTAGACGAGCGGCATGCCCTTGACGTGACGCTCGAGGATGTCCGATTTGCGAATTCCGCGACTTGGCAACTCGAATACGCGAATGTGACCGCAAATCACTCTGACGTATCGCCGCCGCTGGCGGGACGAGCTACAGAACCGCTGCCGCGCGGATCGGAGGCATGTGCCAGGGCATTCCGCGACGGCAATCGGTAAGCACTACACCCGGCGCCGAATCCGGGTGGTGAGTTCCGCATCGGCGGGCCTAAATCGCTGGTGTTGCGGAAGGTCAGCCTCATGTCCGGTGCTTCGTTGCAGGCGGCCGCCGGGTTTGCAGAGCCGGAATTGCGAGAGTTACGTGCAGGTTCTGGTTTGGCGAGGAAAATGTGTTTGACCATGGACTGCGGCTATCCCGCGGCGGTACCTTATAACGACTACGTCGAGCGTGCCGCGAACTCAACGAAGAGTGAGATCACATGCGAATTTTCGTGCCGTCTGCTGCGCTTCTGGCCGGATGTTTCTGCATCCCGGCAGCCTACGCTCAGCCACTATTGGTGTCGCATGCCGAAAATGCAGACTATCATTCCGTGCAGCAAGCCATCGACGCATTGCCGGCGGAAGGCGGAAATGTCTGGATAGCGCCGGGTATCTATCGCGAGAAGGTCAAAATCTCCAAATCCGGTGTTCATATCGAAGGGACTGGCAGGAAGCCGGAGGATACGGTCATTGTGTATGGCGACGGTGCGATCAATGTAGGAGGAACCGCCCGTTCGGCGACGCTGGATGCCGCTGGCGATGACTTCCGGCTCGAGAATCTGACTATCCAGAACGACTACGCCCTCAATCCGGCCAATCCACCCTCGCAGGCGGTAGCGCTGTCCGTAACTGGAGACAGGGTCGTCGTTACGCGCGTCCGCCTGCTCGGCGCCCAGGACACGCTGTTTGCCGGCAAGGGACCGAACGGCCGAATGTCACGACAATACTTCTCGAACTGCTACATCGAAGGGCATGTCGATTTCATATTTGGCAACGCCAAGGCCTGGTTCCGGAAATGTGAGTTGCACGGCATGGCCAACCAAGCGGTCATCTATACCGCTCAGAGCAAGGCAGCGCCGGATGAGGACAGTGGCTATGTTTTTGATCATTGCGGGCTAACTGCCGACCCTGCCGCGCGCTATATCGCCCTTGGCCGCCCTTGGCGCCCCTACGCCACAGTGGTCTTCCTGTCGACAAAGATAGATGCACAGGTCATTGCGGAAGGCTGGCGCGAATGGGCTCCGGGCGAGACCAACAAGTTGAGCACGAGCTATTATGCCGAATATAGATCCTTCGGCGTCGGGGCTAACCCCTCAGGCCGCGAGCCTCACTCCCATCAATTGACAGATGGCGAAGCTGCGAGATGGTCGCTGAGAGTGTTCTTCGGGGGTGCCACACATTGGCTGACAACGAACCATCACGATGAAACACAGAGCAACGTTCACGGTGAAGGGCTTCGACGGCGATTCTCGGATGAATGACGGGAGGAGAGCCTGATTGTGATGGAGAGTGTGCAGCAACCCAACTGCTGGCGGGGTACGGCGTGGCAGGACTCCGGCTTTTGCCGACATGTTCAGAAGAGCTCGTTACGGTCTGCATTGCTCGCTGCAAATTCATGCAGTTCGTCAGCTTTCTAAACTGACAGCCACGGGCGGTCCGGCGCGACGATCTCATCGATTCGCGGTCCGGCCACATGCGCCCGCTCCAGCTCGCAGATCATCTTGTCCGCTTTGGCGGATCAGTGTCGGCAAGCTCTACGGACCGTCACGTCAGCACCGTCGTCGTCGCTCGGGAACGGCTTGCGCGCAACGAAACCGAGGTTCACCAATTTTGAAATGCTGACGGGGGCTTTGATCGTTCTCGCGTTTTCGTACCTGGTGCTGCACTCCCTAGGTTCAGATGTCTTGCGGGTCTTCGCACCGGCTGCGTTGGGCGTGCCGTCCAGTTGAAATTGCCCGAACTTGTTGGTGGCCCAGCCATTCCGAACGAATGATTTTCACAAACTTCGTCAATAAGTGAACGGATCGGGACAGTTCGGACGTCGCGTTGAAAAACAAAGAGAATTCAGTGGATTTTCAGTCAGAACTATGGTGGCACCAGCGCCCAACTGCGACAGCAGGTCCTCTGGCAGACTCGTCAACTGGTTTTGGCTGGCGTGGAGAAACAGGAGCGAAGCAAGGAGAACCTCGGGCAGATTCGGCAACTGATTGTGGCTGAGATCGAGAAACTGGAGCCCAGCAGGTAGGGCCTCGGTAGGCTCCTCAGCCGGTTGGAGCTCGCGTCGAGACCTCTGAGCTCGGTCGGAAGCGCGGGCAGGCTGGTCAGCTGATTGCCCCTAACGTCAAGTCTGGAGCGAAGCAGGGAGGCTAGGTGCGGCCGTGCTTGAACATGAAGGCGCTCACCTGCTGGCGGTGGATCCGCAGCGTCTCCACCGCTGCCGATCGGGCGCGAACGAGGCGCGGATCGCTTCGTGACCTTCATCGGGAACCCACACCGGCGTCAGTTCGCCGGCGCGCAGCAGCCGTGCGAGAGAAGCAGCGTCCCGGCGGTTCGTCTTCACCCGATCGCCCATCTTCCTTGGGGTCAGCGATGGCGCCACCACAGTGCATTCGTAGCCGAGCGTTCGGATCAGGCGATAAAGACCATAGCCAGTCGGGCCAGCTTCGTAGCAGAAGTGGACGCGGTCAAACCGGTTGGCGATCCGTTCTAAGACGCGGCGCATGTTGGTGGCCGAAGCATCGACCTCACAAGAACCGAACTTCCCCCTCCCGGCCTGCGTCCGCAATCGCGACGGCATTTCTTAGTTTGGCCACATCGATTCCGACGAATGCTTCCCTATAATCTGCCACGGCTCGTCCTCCTGTGATGAGGATCGGCTCGGTCCGCCCGAGCAACCCTTGGACGCGCGTGGAGGGCGAGCCACCTCATCGTCAGAGGCGGACATACGGTCTTACGCTGCAGCTTCGAGAGACGTCGATGGTTTGCATCGGCGCATTATGAGTCTTCCGAGACTCGTCAGTTTATCGACAGCTAAGTCTTATAGGATGGGGTACTATCTAGCTGGACTGAGAGGTCCGGCTTGATCTGCTGCAGACGAGAATGGGATGGATTGCTCTAACAAAATAGCCCTTTCGGAGATTCCGTCCGGACGTACTACGTCTGGCTGCAACTACCTTGTGGGCGAATAGGCACAGCGTGTTCGTCGGTTCTGGGTGGCAAGCGCACTCTGTGATCGCCTGCATCCTCGCCAGTCGGTGATCACCATCGATGGCGAGAGCTACCGGCTTCGAGAAGCGGCGCTCCGGCTCATTCCCTTTCATTTAGCTACCGAAGAGACGGCATCGATGAATGCAGAACGGGCCCAGCTTGGGGCTGGCACTCCTTCCGAGACTTCCGAGTCCGAAACCTCCGAACCAGGGTCCCCGGCGGCGGCTCAGTGGGCCGAAGCCTTGACGGAGATGGACACGTCGGCCGCTGATTCCGTCTCGTCGCAGGAACAGGTCCTTGCTGCCTGGGCTGCCGAAGAGGGACAAGCCCAAGATGAGCGTCCACAAGAGGACGTAAGCCGAACGCGGGCTTGGCAAGAGGCGGCCAACGTCAATCAGCCGCTTGATCTGTCGTCCCTGTCCCTGACCGTCTTGTCTGCCCCCCTCCCGCCCGAGCTGCGGCGCCTGAACGTTGAGAGAAATCAGCTCACCAGCCTACCTGAGTTGCCAGCCGATCTGCAGCGGCTCAACGCCAGCAACAATCGCCTGACTAGCTTGCCCGAACTTCCAGCCGGGCTCCGGCGGCTCTCCGCTATCAGAAACCGGCTGACCAGTCTGCCTGCAGATCTGCCGCCCGGCCTTCGGCGCCTGAGCGTCGACAATAACCAGCTGACCAGTCTGCCCGGTAACCTTCCCGCAACGCTCCGGGAGCTGGATGCCAGCGGCAACCAGCTAACCAGCCTGCCTGAGCTTCCAGCTGGGCTCCAGCGCCTGAACGTCGACTACAATCAGCTGACCAACCTGCCCGATCCCCTCCCGGCTGAGCTCGAATGGCTCAGCGCCACGAACAACCAGCTGACCAGCCTGCCCGACCCAGTGCCCGCCGAGCTGCTATGGCTCGGCGCCAGCAACAATCAGCTGACCAGCGTGCCCGAGACCCTGCTGACGCAGCTGGGCCGCGAGTCCAGCGTTGATCTGGAGAATAATCCGCTGCCCGAGTGGTTGCAGACCAATCTGCTGACAGCCGTGCATGCCGGGGACTATGCCGGCCCGCAGATATTTTTGCCTATGACCCAAGCAGTGGTGGAGATGGGCGAAGGAGCGGTGGAAGTCGAGCCGCGGCCGTTGCATGAAGTTGTCGCGGACTGGCTTGAGGGCGCCCCGGAGACGGTGGCTGCCTGGCGGGGTTTCGCCGAAGAGCCGGGAGCCCAGGACTACGCAGGCTTTCTGGAAAGGCTGCGGGGCACCGTGAACTACGGCAATGACGCGTTCCGGCACGCGGTCGCCGAGGATCTGCGGCAGGCGGCGGCAAGGCCGCGACTGCGTGAGCAATTTTTCACGCTCGCCTCCGAAGCGACCACGAGCTGCGAGGATCGCATCACTTTGACTTGGAACAGCATGCAGACCGCACGCGTGAACGCTGATGTCGAGGCCGGGGCCTATGACGGGCGGCTCGACGAACTGCTCCAGCAGGGCCGTGTCATGTTCCGCTTGGAGGCGCTGGACAGGATCGCGCGCGAGACGGTCAACTCGCTCCGCGACGCCGACGCGGACGCCGATATCGACGCCGACGTGGACACCGACATGGACACCGACGCGGACACCGACGCGGACGTCGACGACGACACCGATATCGACGAGATCGAGGTCTATCTTGCCTACCAGACTCAGCTGCGCGAGCCGCTGGAACTATTGCACATCGCCCCGGACATGCGCTTCTTGAACATCTCTCACGTGACGCAAGACGACGTTGCCAGGGCCGCGAGGTCGGTGCGGGACCAGGAGGCGACGGGATTCAGGAACTATCTGCTAACGCGCTGGCAGCCTTGGGAAACGGTGCTGGCGCGTATCAGGCCCGAAATGGAGGAGCAGCTCGTCGATGCGATGGGCGAGGAGTTTCAAACTCGCCTGGACCGGGCTCTCGCCGAGCACGTCCTGACAGGCGACCCCGATGCCGAGCGTGAGCTCGGAGCCCAGATCCGCAGCGACATCGCCCGCGACATCAGGGGTGCGGTGACGCGCGAGGTGCTCAAACCGTACGGCCTGGAGCTGTAAAGCGGCCGTTCATGCGAGGCGTGTCAATCCTCCACTCGGCCGCCGCCATGCTCGATTGAGCGATCGCAATGAGACCCGCCCGCCGGCAGCTCCACCGCGAAGCAAATGGCGCTAGCCGTAGCTCGACGGAAGGCAGTAAGGCCGCCGGTTCGTACCGTTGCTGCTCGCGTCATCTTCAAAGGCGAAGGGATACTGTGATCAATGTTTCGCCTGCAATGCCACTCTCTTACCGGCAGTGCCGTACATCGCGACTCAAAAATCGGCTTGTGCACCAGCCTTTGCTTCTGTCCGAAAGCAAACGCGCATGATGTGGGGAAGCAGCCAAGCTGTTGCGACCGCGACATTGGGCCGCAAAACGTGCGAGCGTTCCTCTGCATGGCACTGGCCCAAATCCTGCGACGCGTTCACGGGCGAGGGCAAGAGAATTTGGAGGCGCGTTTGAGTCTCGAGCTGAGAAACGACGAAGGGGTCACCAGTCCACCATCAGCGAGCGGCGTGGGATGTCCGTTTCACTCCGATAGAGTCCGCATTCAGCAGGGAGAACAGAAGACGTTGGTGCTAACCGGCGCGTCGCGCGGCATTGGTCACGCTACCGGAAAGCTGTTTTCGGAAGCGGGCTGGCGCGTCATTTCTTGCGCGCGCCAACCGTTCGATGGCGGGCGCTGCCCGTGGGAGTCAGGAGCCGACAACAATGTTCAGATCGACCTTAGCAATCATCGCATTCTGCCGCGCGCGATCGCCGAGGTCAAGGAGCGCCTCGCAGGCGCGCCATTACACGCCTTGATCAACAATGCCGGCATTTCACCGAAGACGCCGAATGGCGCACGACTGACGGCGTTGACGACGTCAATGGAAACCCGGATGAAGGTGTTCCACCTCAATCGCCGGGCAAGCAGCTGCAGATCGATTTTGGCGAACGACTGGTCGAGATCGGCGGCAGCAAGGTTCGCACCTACCTGTTCGTTGCCACGTTGGGCTACTCGCGCCGGCATCATGTCAGAGCATTCCGCAACGAACGGCAAGAGAGCTGGTTCGATGGCCTGGAAAGTGCGTTCGTGACGTTCGGTGGCGTGCCCGAAGAGGTGCTGTTTGATAATGCGCGCGCCTTGGTCGTGGAGCACGATGCCGCGACGCGCACCGTCGTGTTCAACGACAAGCTGACCGCGTTTGCCAAGCACTGGGGCTTCCGGCCGCGCGCGTGCGCGCCGTATCGAGTCCGAACCGAGGGCAAGCCCGAGAACGGCGTTGGCTACGTAAAACCGAATGCGATCGCTGGCCGCGCGTTCCCGAGCTGGGAAGCCCTTGAGGCGCATCTCGAGGCTTGGACACGGGAGGTCGCCCGCCAGCATGGCACCACCGGCGAGCCACCGATTGAGCGGTTCAGACACAGCGAGGCGCAGGCCCTGAGGCCGATCGGCGGTAGGCCGCCCTTCCAGGCCGCACGCGAACGGATCCGGCGTGCGCAGGCCGACTGTGCCGTCGAGATCGATGGCAATGCCTACTCAGTGCCCTGGCGATTGATCGGCGAGATGGTGCGAGCGACGATCGCCGACGGCATGGTGCGCATCCACCACGGGATCCATGAGATCGCGGTCCATCCGACCTGTGTCGATCGGCGACGTCGCGTCGAGCGGCGCATCGAGATGATCCTCAAAATCGCGCGCTTCCCGTTCGTTCGCGATCTCTCCGGCTTCGACTTCTCGGCCCAGCCGTCGCTAGATCCCAAGCAGGTACGCGTGCTTGCCGGCGCGCGGGATTGCCAGACACACCTTGCGGTCGCGCTGCGGCGTGAAGCGATCCTGGCTGGGCATTCCGTGCAGTTCGTCGCAGCCACCACAGTCGCTGCGCAGCTTGCCAAAGGTCACAGCGAGGGCCGGCTCGAGGAGCGGCTCGCGCAATTTGCCAACCCAAAGCTCTTGATCATCGACGAGCTCGGATATCTGCCCTTTCAGCCCAATGCCGCGCATCTGTTCTTCCAGCTCGTTAGCCGCGGTTACGAACGAGGCGCGATCCTGCTTACCAGCAACCGCAGCGTCGGCGAGTGGGGCTCGGTGCACCACAGCCACGTCATCACCATCCGCGGCGACAGCTATCGGTTGAAGGAGAAGCGTCGCAGCGGGCTGCTGCAGAAGCCCGCCGTGCCAGACCCAAATCGGAGAAGAAATCGTGACGCAAGCCGCTCGCTCGCTAAAGCGCTATGAGGGACGCGCTTCGCGAGCGGCTTGCTCAGTTCCTGCAAAAAAGGGGGCAATTCCTCATGTCGTCGCGGGGGCAATCCGGAAGTCGCTTGACAGGAGTTTGCTGCGCAGCCTGTCACGACTGCGTCCCACTGCGCCGTCGCCCCGTTTTCCCGGCCCTCTTGTTCGGAGGATGCCGGAAGGGGATGCGAGCGCCGCGCTGAATCTGTCCTGCTTCAAAAGGATCCATCCCACCCCCTTACGAAACTGAGCCGACTCAGTCCACGACGACACGCCCTAGAACTAGGACCTTAGCTTTCGATAAGCTGACAGACCTATCGCCGTAAGGTCGCAACGATGGCATCGATGCCGGCATAACTGTCGTTACAACGATTTGGAACAGTGACTCGATCACGGCCGAGGGTAAGTTATCTCCCGGCCTACACGTTTCCGCGGATAACCAACGCAGGAGCGGCTTAAGCATCGAGCCGCAGCGCGGCGGTGGTGCGTTATCTCAACGGCGGGCAGTGGAGCCTTTTCGGCCGAGGGCGTGGAAACGAAGAGCGGCAGGCGCTCGAACGCCCAACTTCGCGGTGGCCCTCTCGCGTGAAGGCAATCAGTGCCATGCTGTCTTTCCCACTGGTGGCAAACCGAACGACTTGGGTGTTCTGCAGCGACACTCGTCAGCTGATCGACAGGTGGGCCCGCTAAGGGCAGAACGCTGCCACGTTGACAATCGTGGGGACTTATCTGGTCAACGAAATGGCAGAAGGCTCGCAGCAGTATCGATCTATTTGCGCGGTGTGGCTCGTGTGAACCTGTGCTGACCAGAGCCGGGCGGCTGCAGCGCACGTGCACAGGCTCTCGAATGATCATTGCGTTGCGCAAACCACCTGCTTCGCGACCTCGAGAAGCGGCGGGCGTACTCTTTAGTTCTGACGATGGAGAAATTGATGGACACAGGACAGGCACAGCGGAGCGCAGGTTCCTCCCAGGACATTTTTGAAGACGGGGAGCAGGAAAGCTACCTCGGCGGCTTCAACCGAGCCGTGGCGGATTGGGTCGAAGTCTTGACAGGGTATCGGACCCCCGCCTCCTCGCGCGCGCGGATCCTGGAAAACTGGGCTGCCGAAGAGGGGCAGGGCGAAGCCGAGAATCGACGACTGGGGCGCTCGCGAATTAGGGCTGCGGACAACACGGGCTCGCGCTCGGTAGATTTGTCATCCCTGTCCTTAACCGCTTTGCCCGCCGCCCTGCCGCCGAGGCTGCTGGAACTCCGCGCCATGCATAACGAGCTAAGCAGGCTGCCCGCTAGCCTCCCACCCGGTCTCAACGAACTTCTTATTAGCCACAACCGGTTGACCAGTTTGCCGGACGCTCTTCCGGCGAGCCTGTTTCACCTTGAGGTGAACGATAACAGGTTGAGCAGTCTACCAGACAACCTCCCGGCGGGGCTGGGGATACTGCACGCAAACAACAACCGACTCAGTAGCCTGCCCGACGCTCTCCCGAGCAGCCTCACCTCGCTCGCGGTTGGTGGCAATCAGCTGACCGAGCTTCCCGAGTCCCTCCCATGGGGTCTCATTGAACTCGATGTCAGCAGCAATCAATTGACCAACCTCCCCGAACCACTTCCGAGCTGGCTTCAATCGCTCAATCTCAGCGGTAACCGGCTGACCAGCCTGCCCGAGGATCTCTTATCGAGGAGTTTTAACTATCCGCATTTGGAGAACCTCGAGTTCGGCGATAACCCATTCCCGGACGAGGTCCGCGCTCACCTCGCGGCACCGCATCTTGAGCAGCTGCCTCTGTACGAGGCTGCCGCGCACTGGCTCGGGGACGATCCGGCGGCACTGGCCGAATGGCAGCACTTTGCGGATGAGCCAGGCGCCCAAGACTACGCCCGGTTCCTAGAAAGGCTACGAGGGACGGTCAACTATGGCAATGACGAGTTTCGGCGGGCCGTGGCTGATGATCTGCGGCAGGCGGCGACCAATCCGAGATTGCGCGAGCAGTTTTTCACACAGGCTTCCGAGGCCAACACGAGTTGCGAGGATCGTGTTACTTTGCACTGGAACGGTATGCAGACCGCGCGCCTTAACGCTGACGTCGAGGGCGGGGTGTATGACGACCGCCTTGGCGAACTGATCCAGCGCGGCCGCGTTACGTTCCGCCTGGAGGCGCTGGACGGGATCGCGCGCGACAGGGTCAACTCGCTCCTCAGCCTCGAGCCGAACATAGACGATGTCGAAGTCTACTTGGCCTATCAAAATCTGCTGCGCGAGCCGCTGGAGCTGAGTCACGTCGCCCCTGACATGCGTTTTCTGTCGGTCTCTCACGTGACCCCCGATGATGCGGCGCGGGCACTGGACCTGGTTCGCGAACAGGAAGCGAACCAATTTACCGACTACATGGCAACCCGCTGGCAACCCTGGGAGACGGTGCTGAGGCGCATCGCTCCGGACGAATACGAAGCGATGCAAGACCGCCTCGTCGAAGCCATGGGCGAGGAGTTTCAAACCCGCTTGGATCAGCGACTGGCCGAGCATGGTCTATTAGGCGATCCGGATGCCGAGCGGGTGCTCGGAGCCCAGGTCCGAAAGGAGATCGCTGGCGAGATCAAACGCGAGGTCATGCACCGTGTGCTCGCAGAGCGCGGCCTCGAACTATGAGGCTCCCAAACCGCCGCAGAGATTTTCATTGCTCTGTGGCGGTACCTAAAGATCGATCGTGAAGCCTCGCCCCAAGCTGCCAAGGTGATTTTGCAGTGCGCTGCCGTCGATCAGGGCCTTTCGGTCTTGCCGAGCGACGAAAATTCCCGCGCACGAGGCGAGGGTGTTTCTGCGTCCGTTCGAAAGCCGCTTCGCGACGAGAGTCGGTCGAAAAGTTGTTGAGGTGAAATCATCGCTTCCGGAGCCGCTGCTGCAGCCAACCAGCTCGGTTTGGCGACGCAGCTACCTGTTCGACAGGTCTATTTGACTTCGGGTCCTTCCCGCGAGCTTCATCTTGGCAAGCAAGTTGTGGGGTTCAAGCATGCACCGCGTGCGCAGCTTACGATGGCAAACCGTCGTGCAGGTGAGGTCGTGCGCGGTTGATCGGGTCGGTCCCGAGACTGCACGACAAGCCTTGCGGTCCCTCAGTCAAAGACTGAGCCCGTTGAGGTGAGCGAATTGAAGTCTGCCGGATCTTCATTGCCGGCTTGGCTTGTCAGGCCCGTAAGCGAACTGCGCGCTGGATAAACTTTAAACCTATCCGATCCCGAGCGCCGAGAGGCGCTCGGCATTACTGCTGCGAACTCAGGACGGCCTGCACATCTTCTCGAAAAGAATGCTTGGGTCGTTTGATGCCTCGACGCGCTTTTTCCTCGCCACTCTGCGAGCATCTCGTCTTCAAGGGCGGAACGTCCCTTTCGAAGGCTTGTGGCGCAGTTCGCCGTTTCCCGGAAGACGCGGGCCTCACATACGGCATTCGAGCGATAGCTCCGGACCTGACGAAACACAAGCGAGGACAATTCGGTCCGTCAGAACCGCAGTCAAAGCAAAAAGTGGAACTCCAAGACACGAGAACGCCTCCCGGTCTGCGGCAAGGAAAAAGCGTTGTCTGTCATCACTGAGCGCTTGCAAGATGACAAGCTCAGCGCCAAGGTTGATGCCAAGGGCGACATGCTCGTCACGTATGATTCATTGGAGACTGGTAGCGGCTATGTGAGCCCCGCCGTGATGCTTGAATTCGGCGCACGATCGACAGGCGATCCATTGTTATATCGTCGACGAATTTCGTCGGCTCAAATAGGCGGCCGGCGAAGAGGCGCGGCAAAATTAGAGCGACCCCGTCCTGTCGTCAAGCGGGTGCCGATGCGAGGCCGGTCTCGCGCGCAGCAATATCCTGATCTCGTCAGCTTCTCGAAAGGTTGCGGCTACAACAATCGAGAATCTGATCCTTGCTGAACGTGCTGCTACCTGGCCGTAATCCGGGCCGTACAGATTGCTGCAGGGTCTATACAAACCATGAGGAGAGCAGGATGGATCCGGTTGACCCATTCTTCGATTCAGGAGCCTGGATGCGGGAGTACGCCGCCCTGCAGGGGCGGACTGGACAGCGAGCGGGCAGCCCAAGCGAGCAGGGTGACTTTGAAGGGCGGCTGCAGGATTTGAATCTCGATCCGTCTGATGAAAGGAAGTCAACTTCGCCTGATCGGGCTCCCGCAGGAGGTGGTCGAGCGGTCCGGCGGGACGATTTCGGCGGTTCGATGCGGGTGCCGCCACACTCCGCTTTTAGGGAGAGTGCGCTAGGGAGCACGCGCCGGAGCGTAGACATTCCCAGCTTTCAGCCTACAGCTTCGGCGCAAGTGCCGCAGTCCAGTTTGCGAGATGATCTGTTCAGCAGCGCGCGGTACAGCTTTCCGGACGCAGAGCCTGCGGTTTTGGCCAAGAGCGGCAAGAGCCGCGGATTGTGGTCGCGCATCACGTCGGGGATCGGCAAAGCCTTTGGTGGAGGCAGCAGCGAAAAGTCCTCGCGCGAGGCGAGGCAGCCTGATGAATTTTCAACGACATTTCGAGTGGATTACGCCAGGCAGCCCGGTCGGACGCGCGGAGGCCCTGTCCCTGCAGCGGACGAGGCGCTCATAACGGATTTCAGAAAGAAAGCGGCGGGCAATCTCCGCGACGGCACCATCAAAGGTAATCTCCGCGACGGCACCATCAAAAACGCGGCAGCCGATCTGCGCCATTTGAGCGCTCGCCTGAGCGCCAATGGCAGGCCATCGATTGCCGATCGAATTCAGCGCGAGTTGGAGAACGCGCAATTGGATAATCCTGATGTGGAAAACCATCAGCTGGAAGCTGAGCTCGATGAGGATGTGGACCGCTACGCAAATGACCGCGGCAGCCGCATCAAGGCGGCCCTGAAGAAGCTTCGTGAAGTCGGTGCCGGGAACACCTTGGCAGCCGATGTCCGCCGGCTGGTCCCTCATTCTGAGGACGCAACCCTCATCGGTATGTGGGCGGCGGCGGAAAAGGCGATAGGCAAGGTTGAGCCGGAGACGGTTGATAGACAGGCTCGCCGCCTTTCGAGGCTGAGTGACTGGCTGCAATCGAACCATAAGCAACCAATGAGTGGCCGGCTCCCTGAGCTCGCTCAGGATGTCCAAGAATACAAGCGCGAAACCGGGGACAGCAAAATCGAC
Source organism: Bradyrhizobium sp. DN3 (assembly GCF_041357655.1). Lineage (NCBI taxonomy): Bacteria > Pseudomonadati > Pseudomonadota > Alphaproteobacteria > Hyphomicrobiales > Nitrobacteraceae > Bradyrhizobium > Bradyrhizobium sp. DN3. The sequence goes on from NZ_JAULLN010000012.1 coordinate 40,133, forward strand.
GCAGATCTACTTAGGCTTGGGCGCTACCAGCAAATCCTGGAGGCCAACAGGGCGCTCGGATTGCATCCTCCTGAAAATGCAGTCCAGCCTGCTGAGCAAGGCGCTGGGCGGGCGCACGAGCTTCCCGCAACGCCTGCCACGCCGAGCGCCGGAGCGTGGGATTGGCTCGGCGAGCAGATTCACGGGCCCACTTCATCGATACCAGCGCCGCACCTTGGTCCGCAGATCGGTTCGTCGCCGCAGCTTCCCGCAACTCCGGCGACGCCAAGCGCGGGAGCATGGAATTGGCTTGGCGAGCAGATCCACGGACCCGCCTCACCTGTGCCGGCGCCGCACTGGGCCCCACAGCCTGATCTGCCGCTCGAGCTTGCTGCGACTCCAGCCACACCGAGCCAGGGAGCTTGGGATTGGTTTGAGCAACAGATGCAAGAACCGGCATCGCCATCGTCCGTGAGGTCGCGGTCGTCAAACATCTACGGCGGTCTCGGTTCCTTCGTTGATCTGGATCCACCCACACCCCACGACTTGCGCGACGATGCGCGCTCTGCGCCAGCAGCCGAATTTGCTGCAGTGTCGTCGTTCGCGGGACCGCCAGGGGCGGCTCCGGAGCTGCGGGATATCGGAGCGATCGTTGGCGCCCACTGGCGCCACGGCTCCCAGGCGGCTTCAGACGTGTTGATCGACGTATTGGGCAATATCAATCTGCTGCCAAACCAGTTCGGGCCAAGTCAGTTCATGATCAACGGTGAACGCTACTCGGCCACGTTTGGACCAGCAGGTCGCAGCGATGTCCGCTTGATACATCATCCCCGCGTGAGCCAGCCGGATGAGCCTGGCCCGTCTCAGTCGCTCTATCGTCCCAGGCCGATCGTGCCAGCCGCGCAATCCGGCGAGGGGCCAGTTGATCTTGGGTATCTGATCCACGGGGGATGGGAGCACCGAGAGCGATTCCTTCCGCCTTACCTCGTCCGCGTCTTGGAAGGCCAGCGCATCATGCCCGAAGCTGGGCGCCCGACCTACTTCGAGATCCGCGGAGTGCCTTACAGGGGCGAGTTGGTGGAAAGCGAGGGCCGCCAGCGCGTACGCATTTATCCTGAACGTGGCTGAAGAGGCAGCAGGGCTGCAATCTCGGTCTTTCGGCGGGGCAGCTCGCGTGAGGCGTTCTACGGCGCGGCTTTTGGTAGGCGATGATCGGTTGCTGGGGCACGGCCTGAACCGTCCGGCCTCCTCATTGTAGAACCTGGCAGGCTCAATGGATTCTACGAATTTGGTGCATGCCCAAAACCTGCTTTCTGCATCCCTGATCCTTTTACAAAAATTCGCCAATTCTTGTCTTGGAAACCTTCGCTCAGCTAGCCCTGCAGATCGAGCGCATTCGTAATCGACGGAGCACAGCGCGGAGTGCAGTCGATGGACCAAGCACCAAGAACATGGCTACCAGATGAAGGTTTGCTGACGAAGGCTTTTCCTGATGGCGGGCCAAATTCCTCGGCGCAACCTGCATACGCTTAAAGCTTTCATGCGCAGTTCAGTTATTGCGCTATGAAAGTCTCCTCGCGATGCGTTGCAAACACCTCTTCCGCTCGGTGCAGGGTGCAAGTGCCCGCTGGATCTGGGAAGCGATCGAAGCCAGATTGGTGGGAAAGAAATCGATAAACCATCGTATAGCTCGTTTCCCCTTTCCCTTCGGTCTTTATCGCACAGTCAGCTATTGGAGCGTAGACTCTCAGTGGCGATTGTCTCCGCCGTCATCGGACAGGTCGATTTGTCGCGAGCTATGGATTCGGCTCATTCGAAAAGTGTGCCGAGATGTTGATGCATCATGTAACAGGAAAGATTATGCGTGAGACAGCGCACGATCGCGATCTCGCTTTGGATTTCACCAAAGGAGCGCTCATTATTTTAGTGATCGTCGGTCACCTGATCCAATATATCCTCTACCGAAATGAAGGGTTTTGGGCTTCGGGAAGTTTCAAATGGATCTACATGTTCCACATGCCCCTCTTTATGGGGATAAGCGGTTATCTTTCCTCCCGAGCGCTGCTGGAAAAGTCCTTCACGCAAGCCATCGGCGATCGTGCGATGCAGCTCCTGGTGCCTATGCTATTTTGGTTCTCTCTCCTGGAGACATTAAAGTTGACCGTGTTTCCCAAGTTGACCGTGTTTCCCCGACCGGCGGGCGCACCAGACAACGACTTGCAGTTCCTGAATGATTTCGCCGGCACATACTGGTTCGTCTGGGCCGCGTTCATTTGTTTTCTGCTCGCTAAAACTATTTCGATCTTCAATCATTCGTCGCCATGGGCCTTGTTCGTATCGGTCATTCTGGTCGTCCTTGCACCTCTGACCTTTTCCATATTCCCTCTCATAAAGTATACGTACCCGTTTTTCTGCCTGGGATTCTCATTTGCGCAGTCGAGAGAACGGTGGACGAGCATAATGCGCTCTCACAGGCCGTTCTTGATTATGTCTGTCTCAATCGTGGCTATGATGTGCTTTCTGGTCTGGCGCAAGGACACTTATGTCTACAACAATCTCGCTTTGGTCCAGGATTTGCAGTCGGCAAAAAATGTGCTTCTGATGTTTCTTGGCTCCGCAGCTGCCTCAGCGGTGATGATTGAGGTCCTGCTTCGATCCTGGAATATTGGTCGCTCAAATCGGGTGGTCCGCTTTATCGCCGTGAAACTGGGACCGAGCACGCTGGTGCTGTACTTGATCCAGGGTACGGTATTCCGTCTCATGGATTTGATACAGTATGGAGAATTGTGGGACCCCATAATGAGGTCGGCCGCGGCTGCATTTCTCGGGACAACGATTGTTGCCGTCGCGCTAGCCCTTCGCTGGACCGTGCGCGACATTCCTTATCTGTCCCAGCTCATGCTCGGAGTGCCACCCCGCTCCTTCGTTTGTCGAGCCAGCCCTGCCGATAAATAGCTGTAACCGAAATCTGATCAGGAGGCTCTCGCAAACCATCGTAGATTGCGTGACTCGTGAACCTGCTGTCCAATCATCGCGACCCCATCTGGGTGCCTCGCCGAAAAATGTTCCCGAACATCGCTTCGTCGCCCGACGTAATTTGCTTCCCCCGAAAGTGACGGAGTAGGGACAGCGATGAGGCGGCTTTGCAAGACGACGCGCGAGATACTGATAAGAGCTGTTGGCGAGCGTTACAGATCGTCAGACGCGGATAATGTGCGGATTCTGGATCACCATCATCACGGGCCTCCATCGCAAGCACGCCATGAGGTCTTCGTACCCCTGGCGAGGTTGTTCCCCAGGGTACCATCGACAACAAGGTAGGGATACTCAGGACGCTCGCCGATAGCTCTAGGCAAACAACAGGCCGTCAATCGCTTCTCGGTTTCAAACCGCTTCAGAAGCCGAATCACTGGCCGATGACATCCTGAAGTACAGGAGCGAGGGCGGGGATCCGCCGCTACATCAAGGAAGGCTTGAACATCTCGCGCGACCTGACGGCCCGCTATTCCAACTGAGCGCGCGATCTCATCGATCTCAACTGCACCCGGCCGGCCGATTGCCGACGGACCGATTCACTACCCGAACAAGGTGATGATTGCGGCCTGGTGGTCATGGACGAATAGGCGACTTCTTTAGCCTTTGCGAGGCCTAGTTCGCCTTCCAGGGTAGCGAGCGTCATCTCGCTGACGATTTCCTTGCGCCGGTCGAAGTCGAGCTGGCGTGCACGATCTGGTCGATCGTGGGCAACAATAGGTCTATCGGGAACATCGCTACATGCGGCAATACGCATACCCAGTCAACAGGGCTGATTGCCGCAAATTTGCCGCCCTACCACCACTGCCGGTTCTGTAGCCGTAACGGTGACTTCGAGCGGCAGCAGTGAAAGGTCAATAGTGCCGGCTCGAATTCCGCGAACTTAGGGCGGTTCATTCGAGTACCCGCACTTGAACAGCAAGGCACTCACGTCAACTGGTACCAGCACGTTCGCTGCTACCGCACAGGGAGGCACGAGCACGCCTGTTTCCAGAAGTCCGCCAACTATCGTTGCGAACAGGCTGATCCGGATCATTTTAGGCGCTAAGTCCGGACCCAGCTCGCCAAACCCACGAATCCCAACAGAAACCAAATCACAAGAGCAAGCGGCCACAACGAAGAGGGATCCTTTTCGGGTTGCGGTTCTGGGTCTTGGTCGGTCCAGGCTTTCCATGATCGCCAAGTCTGAGGCGACATCGGTTCGTCAAAGTCACGAAGGCTAGTTTCGTCCACGGCTATCTCCCACCACAACCTCTGCTAGATCAACCAATGTAGAAGAGCCTGCCAATGAGAGAACTCGCGTCTACTCGGTACAAACAACCAACCCCGGAACCATGTGGGGCGGATCGGCCCTCGCCAAGAAGTTGGGCGCCACCAGACGGTTGGCCTCAATGATGGACTCGGGCAGGGCAATAACATCGCAGTATCCCCGTCGAAGTTGAAAGGCGCCGCGGCCGTGTTCGGTTGTGGGCTTTTCTGAGCCGCATACTGAGCAATCGCTCTGTCGATAAGATCACGGTCTTTAGATAGATGGGGATAGGGCCTCCACCGCCGACGGGAGCGGCATGCCTTGCCTCGGCCAGTGCTGCTCAAAGCCATCTTGCCCGGCCTGGCTCGTCTGCGGCTCTTCCGAGACGGTGTGCTGCACCTGCGACCAAGCTGGTACATTAAATTGGTCAAAATCTTGCGGGTCCACCCTCACCTCACCCTCGGGATCACCTGAACAGGTCTCCGTAGTCAGGCAAGCTTTCGAGAACCTGACCTGACCATGGATTCGAACGGGGAATTATTCGCGCTGGCCAACCTCGGAAATGACGGCGCTCCGGACCAGCCTCTCCTCAACAATCCGCCCGGTCCTCCCTGGAGAACTAAGCATCCTTTTCCATCATCTCTTGCTGCTGGCGGCCCCTATCGAAACAGTAGATCCTAAGCTCCGATCCGGTACTTTCGACGCCAGATCGCCGACCAATCTCGCAGCTCGAAGTCTTGTGCATGAATGCGACCCTGGAAATTGCCGGCGTCATTACCTCGCTGGGAGCGAGCCACTTGCGAATACGAAGCCGATGCGATGCCTGACGGCGTCGATGTCGGAGCTTGCCAACCGAAATTTTGATGTTGTGCTCCCTGGTTTCGGTCGCCGAGACGAAATTGGAAGTTAGCGGCGAGACTCGGCGCTCGCGTGTAAACCATGAAAGCGCTGTCCTTACCGACAAGCCGCTTGGGTGGCCAGCCTTCGCCCTTGGATTTAGCAAAGCTGAAAATCTCGCCCCGGCCTTGGAGTGATGCGTAATCCTCAGAGTGCCGCCACGTTCTATCGCGGAGAAGGGCTCCGGGGCGCCTACCAGGATTGGTGGCCGCCCTGATCAACTACCTTCGTCTAAGCTGCCTGCAGATCTAGGAGAGACTCGATGGCCAAACGGGCACGCATTCGTTGCACCAACAAGACGGGCAGAACGAACCCTCACGAAAGAATCACACATGTCGGCGGACTAAACCCCGACGGAACGCCGTGGAAGCGATCCATCGATCAGGCTATCAAAGATATCGAGAGCGACGAATGGGAGTTTTATGTCGAAGAAAACGGCCGCAGGGTTGATGTGGTGTGGGCCACGCACAACGGGCACAAGTACATCAAGACGACGGCAGACGACATTCAACCCGACAATGTTCTCTCGCTCCTCGTCGAGTGTCCCTGATGATCACCGGCCCGCACGTTGAGCCCGCCACTCTGCCAGCGCTGTGTCAGGGTCGTTCGACGCGGTCTCCCCGGTAAGTAGACTAGACGCCCGGTCCAGATACCGGTCAATCGTATTGCGATCCACGCTCTGAGTGCCGGGTATCGCGGCCTGGCACCGCGTCCTTCTTGACCCATGTGTCGAAGGCGCCCTCGGAGCAACCGCAATAGGCGGTTGCGTCGGCCTTCGTGAGGCCCCGAAAGGCGATCTGGTCAGCGCGCAATATCCGCTCCGAGCGCCTCAGCTCGGCGGGCGAACGCTTGTGCCGTGTATGGTCACCGTCCACTCGGACCAAAGTGGAAGTTAGCGGCAACGTGACTCGGCGCTTTGTCGGCCCTGAAAAGCGCTGTCCCTGCCACGCGCCGCTAACTTCGGTGGCCTGCCTTGCCTAACAAAGCTACCACCTCGCCTTCCCGGGAGTGTCGTCAAGCTCACGGGCTCCGGAATATAGCGCCAAGAGCGCTCGTAGGGCGCCTACCAGAATTGATGGCTAGCCTTCACTTCGTGAAGGCGCACGATAAGGTGAGGTTTGGCCGCACAAGAGGGGCATAAGCACATCAGGATGAGGCCCGCCTCTGGAGGCCGCAGCTCGCAAGCTTGGACAACTACGGGCGCTCACCTCAGCCGCGTAAAAAGACCCCGAGCATCTCCGGCCCTGATGCAGACAAACCGGGGCTACGGCCCGTGGTGATGCGAGCTCGGTGTGAGCACGTTACTGACTATTCTGAGGCGGTGTCCGCTCGATTGCATTTTCAGCTCCGCGCATGCCTGACGCAAGTTTATCAACCAGCCATAGCGGTTTTCATCGCGGCGTCTTTTACACCATCGAACGCGAGAGCATCGACCGCTGGAATTACTCATTCTCGTTCGACGATAAAGTAAAGTCCGGTACGGTCCAAACGAGGTCGGACTCCTCGCCGTCCGACGCGTCCGGATACTCATTGACCGAGCACTGAAAAACGGGTGAGAGGAGGGAGTCCTTTAATGATTAGGCTGATTTCAATTGCTTCCGTCACTCTGGCTATGACCACCGCAATAGATAGGCCCAGCAGAGCACGCCGCGCGGAGGCTCCCCCCAAAGGAAAAATGCAAGCCGCTTGCTGCCGAACGTGGTTTTTCGAGTGCAGGTGGAATTATGAAAAGGCAAGGTCGCGCAAAGCGAGAGTTTGTGATCAATTGCATGCGCGGAAAGCAAATCTAAGCAGGACGAACGGGAGAACTTCGGACGGCTCGCCGCTTCACGCGGGCGGCTGGTTGTCCCACTCGTCCTAAATCAAGACGCTGCCGGGCTCGAAATTCATGTCCCGGCGGCGTTTCCTTCTCAAACTGAGCACTGAAATCCCAGTTCGCTTCGACAGTGCAACGACCATGCCACAGGTGTGTGTGCCCGTCGGTTAGCGCTGGCAGGCTTTTGATCGGGAGGGGTCCTAATTCGGTTTATGATCACCAGATCTGCAAGGAAGATGAGTACCGACGCCAAGCGGCCGAGGCCCGGAAGGAGGCCGACAGAGCCCGCAACGACGACGACCGCGCCTCTTGATTGCGCGTGGCGCAGGGTTGGTGAAGCCTTCTCCGCAAAACGCCGAAATCCGAGGAAGAGGCCTTCCGGTAACGCCTGGTCCAGTTGGTGCCATTTCGCGAGAGCAGGCGCACACGCTTGTCCTCCCGGATCACAAGCACTGATAGCCATCGTGCTTTGCTTCGTGAAACCAGTCCGGCCCGTCGCGGACCTGCTTGCCGGGAATCGCGAAGTAGAGCTCGTAAGACGCATATGCGGAAGATACGCGTTGGGCGAGAATTGCGACCGTTCCCTCGGGGAACAATTCCTGCTGACGGTCGCAAGGGAGCCGTCATTTAAATGTGTTAACGACTACCCTGCCCAAAAAGGCAACATTTTGAGCGGGTCCACCGAAGGGCTCAAAAAGAAGAACCTGGGGGCGTCCAATGAGTACCCGCGGTCGAGCGGTCATTCCTGCTGCTGCTATTCGCGAACGTCTACAGAGCATCGTTTCTGCACTCGTTGAATTAGAGGAAATCCGGGCACGGGTTCTCGCCGCTGAGCAGAACGAAAAACCAAGATTCAAGCAGAAGAGGATGCCCCGCCGGGCCGAGCCCACCGGCAGGAAGCGCTAGCGGCCGTCGCCATAGCTTGCAACGCGCAGGCGGCCCTTAGGAACGATCGTGTCCGCACTCGGTTCGACTGTCGGTCTTGCGTGCCCATCCTTTCGCAAGACCTGTTGCTAAGACTTAGCTCCAGCTCGTCCCCGGCGGGCTGGAGCGTTTCTTTTGCGTCGGATTCAAATTTAAATTCAAGAGACTGATTTTGCGGCGGGTGTTCCCGCCCCATCAAATGTGGATCCGATGGCATTTTGCGAGGAACGACCCCGGGCGTCGCGGGGCTGGCTGCGGACGCACCAGGGCCGCCGGACGCACCACTCACGCGGCGCGCCGGCCGAAATCGTCTCGGCCAAATCGCAGGGGCATCGTCTCAGATGATAGGCGGTCGAGATCAAATTCGACGGCCCGACTTCTCTGGGCTGATCCCGGGCAGACGGAGTTCATAACTCCCTTTCGATCGCTGGGTCGCTCCGGTTGTCAAACGCCATCCGGAACTGCCCCCTTTGCGTCATGAAGAACTGCCCCCATCCTCGGGTTCATGATGTCGGTTGAAGGTTGGCTCCGCCGCTGACGGGACGGAGGGAGGCGGAGTCGACCGGAGGGCCGTCAGCGGCGGAGCGGCTTGATGAGGCCGCTCTTTCGCTTGGCGCGGAGCCGGTAGCTGTCGCCGCGGATGGTCAGCACGTGGCTGTGGTGCAAGAGCCGGTCGAGGATCGCAGTGGCGACCACCGGATCGGCGAACACGGTGCCCCATTCGGCAACGCTGCGGTTCGACGTGATCAGCATGGCGCCGGTTTCGTAGCGGCGGCTGACCAGCTGGAAGAACAGATGCGCCGCGTCGGGCTCCAGCGGCAGGTAGCCGAGTTCGTCGACGATCAGCAGCTTTGGCTTCGCCAGCGCGAGCAGTTTCTCGTCCAGGCGCCGCTCGCCATGCGCCTTGGCGAGGCCAGCGACCAGCGTCGTCGCCGTGGTGAACTGCACCGTGTAACCGGCCAGGATCGCCTCTCGCCCGAGCGCGATCGACAAGTGCGTCTTACCGACGCCCGGCGGGCCGAGCAGCAGCACGTTCTCGCCGTTGGCGATCCAACGTGACGCGGCCAAGTCGCGGATCTGCTTCGGATCGATCGACGGCTGCGCCTCGAAGTCGAAGCCCGCAAGCTCCTTCACGGCCGGGAAGTGTGCGAGTTTCAGCGCCATCTCGATGCGGCGATGATCCTTGCGCGCGATCTCGCGCTCGCACAGCAGGATCAGCGTCTCACGCGCCGACAGGTTCGCACGCGCCGCCTCGTCGAGCAGGTTGTCGAGCTGGTCGCGGATACCGGAGAGCTGCAATCGCGCCAGCATGGCATCGAGCGGATCGGTCGGTGCTTCGGTAGCCTTCTTTGTGCGCGCCATCAGAAGCTCCCTCCGATCGCTGCTTCGTATTCGGCAAGAGGACGCAACAACGAGGGCAGTGGAGAAGGCGCCGGCACTGTCGGTGTCGCGATTGCCGATCGGCAGACCGCGCCATTGCGACCGGCAACCCCGTCGAGGTGGGCGGAATCGACGATCCGCAGCCGGCGACCCTCCGATTGCTTGTGGACCGCAACTTCGCGCATGCCATGGCGGATGCGCACCTCGCCAGCTGCGACCGTCACCGCCACGCGCTCGCCGATCAGCCGCCATGGCACCGAGTAGCTGTTCGTGTCGATCTCGACGGCGCAATCGTTGCCGACGACGCGGGTCAGTTCGCGCAACGATCCGAACGACAGCTGCCCGCCGAGCGGCTTCAACCGGTGTGTCTCGTCACGCGCGAAGCGGACGATTGGTGCCTCGCCGGTCGTGCCGTGGATACGCACGTTCGCTACCTCACGCTCCCACCCGGCGAGATGAGCCTCGAATGCCTCCCAACTCGCGAAGCAATGCCCCGCGATCGCGTTCTTCTTCACGTAGCCGACGCCATTCTCCGTCTTGCCCTTCGTGCGCGCCCGATACGGTGCGCAGGCGCGAGGACGGAAGCCCCAATGCTTCGCGAACGCGATGAGCTTGTCGTTAAACTGAACCGACCGGCTCACCGCGTCGTGGCGCACCACGAGCGCGCGTGGATTGTCCATCAGCACTTCCTCCGGCACGCCGCCGAAGGTCGTAAATGCGCTCTCGAGCCCGGCAAACCAGTGCTCTTGCTTCTCGGCCCGGAACGCCCGCACATGCAGCCGCCGCGAATGCCCAAGCGTCGCCACGAACACGAATGCTTTGATCTTCACCCCGCCGATCTCGACCAGACGCTCCCCGAAGTCGATCTGCAGCTGTCGGCCGGGCGGCGTCTCGAACCGCGTCGTCGCCAGCGCCTCCGCCTTCAGCGCCTGGCGATAGGGCTGCACGGCGCGTTGCAGCGTCCGCCGGCTGACTGCCATGCCTTGCTCGGCCAACAGGTCCTGGCGCACCACATCCGCATTGCCGCGATGCCGAATGAACCTCTCGCGCAGCCAACCTTCAAGGCCATCGAGCCGCTTCGCCCGCTCAGGCGACTTGAACGGCTTCACCCCGCCCGCCGCCACGTAGTCCTTCACCGTGTGATGGCTGCAGCCCAGCTGCCGCGCAATCCGCTTCAGACCCCACCCGCACGCCCTCAGGCGCAACATCTCCGCCACGTCATCCGGCGTCTTCATCACCTGCCCCCATGGATCAATCCACGACGAGCCTTCCGTGATTCGTTCCTCGTTCATTCGCTCTCTCCTCGGCTATCCAAGGAGGGGGCAATTCCTCGTGACGCCGAGGGGGCAGTTTTCCATGGCGCGCGACACCGGTTCTTCACACTTGATCCAGTGCTTCTGCCGACCGCCACGATAGCGCATGATTCGAGCCCTAGTTTGGGACTTGACATTGCCAAAGAGCTCGAAACGTTTGCGCAAATCGATAGCTTGGGCATCGAGTTCGAACGAACGCGGCCTATCTTGAAAGCGACATTCGTCTGCGAACGAGTTCAACCGCGGAATTGAGATCGCGACAAGCGCTCATGCAAACCTGGTCCGGTCTGACAACTAGAGCATCGAAAGCACGACAATCCCGTTTCGAGTTCGCCTGAAGCAAGACGCGCCCGCGCCATACGCTCGAATTCCGTTCGATGCCTCTGCAGATAGCTGAAGGCCTGCTTTTGCGTGCTGAATGTCGTCGCTAACCGACACAATTGTCGATTTGCGCCGTGCGCGAGAAAGAAAGTGATCGTCCCGCCCCCGTCCGATGTTGCTCTACGCACGGCCAGCGCTCTCTGGCATGTGATCGGCCCTCCCAATTTTCATTCGGCGTTGGCCTTGGTTGCAGGTCGCTAAATCCGCGGCTTCCTTGAGCGCTTCTTCCGCACAGGCGCTGGAGGCAAAGCTGCTCGAAGGACTGCGTCAGCTGCTTCCTTAGCCTCACGCTTTTCTCGAAGTCGTGCCATGTTTGTGCGAACTTCGATCGCGTGCCTCTCGACATCTGCCAATGCCCGAGCTCCCTCTTCAACGGAGAGGCGCTTACGATCGGAACGCGCAATGCTTTCCGGTGACGGCTCTGACGGCTTCTTCGCGCTCATCGGTGACCTAGCTCCACAACGGACAAAACCCGCTCAATCCGAGGATCGAGCGGGCAGAGGGTCCGTTTCAGTACATCCGTGAAACGGCGCCGACGATATCAAGCCAGCGAAAGGTTCTCAGCGCTGACTTTACCTCGCATCTTGTCTGTCTTGGCCTCGAAGTTGACCTTTTGGCCTTCCGCAAGACCCGCAAGACCAGCTCGTTCGACGGCGCTGATGTGCACAAATACATCTTTGCTGCCGTCGTCCGGCTGAATGAAGCCGAAGCCCTTCTGACCATTGAACCACTTAACAATACCTGTCGTCATTTTCTTCTCCAAAGCGCACGCGAGCGCATGCCGCGTGACAATCACGCGATAACCTTCAACTTCGTCGATGTCTTTGGAAAAGGAGCCCGCGGGCACATTCAACAAGGCACAGCGGCTGATCGAACGTAGTCAATATACATCACCTTCAACATTTTGCAAGAACCGAAGCCGATCTCTTTCGGCCGAGCATCTCCAGTGCTCCGACCAAAGGACTCCAGGCGGATGTTGGGCAAGACCATATCGATTGACTTGTCCACACGGGAGTGATCACGTGGAAGGAAGCAAGTTGCATCGCTGTGGCAAGCAGATCGGCTTGTCCGAAGTTGGCGATGGTGTCGCCGCTACTAACCTCAACAATCGCAATGAAGCTCCTGCGCAATCGGCTGCTTGCAGGACGCGTTGCATTTCAGCCCCAAGCGAAGAGGATCAATTGCAGGTACTTGTCAGAGACAACAATGTTGAGCAGGCACTCCGTGTTCTCAAGAAGAAGATGCAACGCGAGGGCGTCTTCCGGGAAATGAAACAGCGGCGCTCCTACGAGAAGCCGTCGGAGAGAAAGACCCGTGAGAAATCCGAGGCTATTCGACGAGCCCGCAAGCTCGCTCGCAAGCAGGCGATCAGAGAAGGACTGCTGCCCGCGCCGCCGAAAAAGAAGCCTTTTGAACGTAAGCCACCCTTGCCGGAGGTCAAAGCTCGGGTCCCTACGACCTGAAATCGATGCCTCGCAGCACGAGTCCCGGCGGCGAGCCTTCGAACTCCGTCGCGCGATACTTGCTTGCCGCACATGCTTCGATACGGTCTCGCAGACGGATGAACTGCGCTTCCCGCTGGTCGGGTTTAACTTGCGGGCCGCCCTCGAGGTCGTCCATCGCAGAGGTTGAGATGGCGCAAGGAATCTCCCTGGCGCCGTCATGCATCGAGAACCGGACAATCATCCGATCGTACTCGTGGCCGATAAAGCGCCCGCTGGTTAATGTCATGGCCTACTCCTTACGGTGATCGCTTCTCGGCATGATCGCGCGCTTAAGTCATCGCCGTGACCGGCGTCTGCTTCCCGCTCCCTCTGGGCATGGAACGGGTCGAGAATGCAGGCGGTTCTCTTCGCCTCAGTCCTCCCCCGACAATCGGACGAAATCGTCGAACAGCGCCGCCACCAGCGCACGGTGGCGCGTGTCCTCTGCGGGCAGGCTTGCAGCATAGAGGTTGAGCAGATAGCGCGCTTTGGCCGCGGCCTCCGGCCATGACGCGGCCGCCACCGTCATCAGGCGATTCTCCAGATCGGCCTCGCTCACGCAGCGCGCGCACATTGCTCTCGACCTCCGCCAGCGCGCGGCGCAATTCGGTGGCCTTCTGAGCGGCCATGCCGCGGTGCTGGTCGAGGTCGACGGTGTGGTCAGTCATTGGCGACGCTCGCCTCTATGCGTTGGGCATCAGCTAGGTCTAACGACTCGATCGACAGCAGTTCGGTGTTGAGCCGCGCTCGTTTTCCCCGGGCATGGTGATCGTGGCGGCACGCGGTGCCAGGCCGGGAAAGATAGGCCCTTGATCGTCTCTTCGTCAGTGACGACCCACGTTGGCTCCCTACGCAGCAGATGCGAAACGGCCGAACGTAACGCTTTCGCGCCGCGAGCGGGCGGCTGCGCTCCCGCCCTTTCACAGATGGAGCCCAACCGTGGGCGGTTCGATGACCATGCGCCATTAACGCGGCAATAGCCAGAACTATCGTCCTGATGCCGGCTCGCGACGATACCACACCGCAGCCTCCTTAAACAAAGCGCTTTAGTGCTCGCTATTGGCGTGACGCGAGCGTAAGCTTGTCGCTATCACCGCATCTCCGGCGGCTTCGACCAGTGACCGAGGGGCATGGGTGCTCCCGCCGAAGGTTTCGCAGGAGCGTTCTATGGTGCATCTTCGCGTCCCGGCATGGATTGTCGCGCCGCTGATCATTCCGCCGTTTCTCCTGCTACTTCTGTCCGGAGCCACGATCCCCAATGGCTAGGGCAACCCGCGTTCCTTATCTCGTCAGTGGGACCGACGAATACGGTAGCTCCAATCTCGGCCGCGGCACTGCAGCGGTCGCGCTGCGCCTCGCGCGAAAGCTGCTGCGCGAAGGCTACATGGACGTCAGGATCTGCACCCCGCGTGGGCGGTTGCTGCAGTCGGATGAATTCGACGAACTCAAGCCAAAGGAGAGCGACATGGCGAAGGGCCGGCAACGCAGCAATCGGGAAGCCAAGAAGCCAAAGAAAGAAAAAGCCAAGGTCATCGCCGCGGCGCCCAGCCGCAAAGAAGCCGCCTGGCAGCCCGATTTCGGGGCCAAGAAGAAATAGCGAGGAGCCGACGCCGAGCAGGCAATGCGAGAGCTCGAGGCGCCCGAATCGGCACTCCAGTCGACGGCTTCGATGTTGCCCGTTGTGCCCAACAATGACTGCAAAGCGGTGCCCAGAGTGAACAGGCTCATTCACCCTTTAGCGCGTCGCTCAGGATCTTGAGAAGAAATTCGGACCGCCAGGTTTTTCCAACATTGACTGCGTCCCGCAGGGCTGGCTCGGCCTGCAGGTCGGCGTTCACGTAGCCGCTGGCCAGAATGAACGGCACAAAGGCTGCCTGAAGGACTTCCGCGACCGGAGTGACCCATTGTCCATCAAGCTTGACATCGAGGATGGCGGCGTCAGGCCGCTCTGCTTTGAGCAGCTCCAGAGCTGCACTTATGTCCGGGGCCGGGCCGATCACCCGATAGCCGGCGTTTCGTAGCGTGGCCTCAAGCTCCATTGCGATGAGGTACTCATCTTCGACTACCAATATTCGGGGAGCCTCGTGCACAGGGTCTCCCCGTTGCGCTAGTCCACAGGCGCGGTGATATGAACTCTTAAACCCGTCGGCTCATACTTCAGTTCCGCTGTGCCGCGTAAGCCCTGCACGGCGCTGAGATCAATGAGCTTGGAGCCGAAGCCGGTGCGAGTAGGCGGCGTTACGGCGGGGCCGTTTTCCTCCCTCCAATCGATGTGAAGCACAGGCTTGCCGTCCTTCTCCACAACCCCCCAGGTTAGCTGCACGAGCCCGCCGGTCTTGGAGAACGCTCCATATTTCCAGGCGTTGGTGACCAGTTCATGCAGAATAATTCTGATCGGGAGAACCTGTGGCTGCTTGAGACCGACCGGCGGCCCGGAAATGACGCGGTATCGCTCGGTTCCCGCTGGCTGCAATGCTTGCTCGACGAGCGTGCTCAGATCGGCTTGATCGCTGCTGGCCAGCGCGAGGTTCTCGGCTTCAGCCACTGCTTGGAAGCGACCCAAAAAGGCGTCCCGGTACTCCTTGGCCGATCGGCCCTCGACATCCGTCTGAGAGGCTAGGGAGCGCACGATCCCGAGAAGGTTCTTCATCCGATGGCGCGTTTCGGCGAGGAGAATGTCCTTTTGAACCTCGCTGCGGCGCCTGTCGGTCACGTCCTCAAACAGGATCAGAATGCTCGTGCTGTTATTGTCGGGGTGAACCAGGCGACGCGCGCTGACGAGCATCGTGCGCCGGCCGATGGTTGGGAACTCGGCCTCGACTTCGTATCCGACAATAGCGGCGGACCTGGGAATGATCTCGCTCACGAGCCGCCTGAGTTCGGGGATATCCCATTGACCGTCGCCAAGGTCGAATAGGCTACGCCCAACGGTGTCATCGCGGCTCACCCTGAAAGTCTCGTAAAACCCGCGGTTAGCGGTAAGGACACAACCCGTCTGGTCCAGCACGAGGAGAGGCTCCTCCAGGGTGTCGACGATCCCTTGCGCCTGGACATGCTCGCTACGCAACAGCCGATACAAATCTTCTAGATTCATCTTGCCGCCTACCTCAGCAGAAGAGTTCCCCGCTAGGGTAATACGGGACATGGTCGTCCACAAACCAAATTGGGCTGCTTTATTGTCAGACGCTAATCCTCCTCCTGCCATCCAACGTTCCGCGGGACCGAATTTTCAGATGATCGCATCGGGTCGAGTCTCTTGGTTCAAGCTGGACAAGAAGTTTGGTTTTCGTTGAACTGGAGGGGGGCGTCGGCGATGCCTTTCTCCATGTTTCGGTTTTGAAAGCTGCTGGCTATGTGACCATCCGTGCAGGGACGACCATCCGTGTCCGAGTGGAAACCCAACCGACCGACGGCGGGTGGTCGAAGTGCTCTCGGTAGACACGAGCACCGCGCTTGCTGGCGAACCAGTGCCAATTAAGCGCAAAAACGTCGAGTGAGCCGTCGGCGAGACACCGGGCATTTAGAGGCTGAGGGCCCGCGAAACCTTGCACGGGCGAGGATTAGTCCGGTGGTAAGATAGATTGTCAATTTCGCATGGCCGGTCGGTCTCCAATCGGGAACCGCGCTCGGCGTTTAATTAGGAACCGACCTTTCTTTAGCACATTGCTCCTGCATCACCGCGCTACCCGGGCTCCTATCGGTGATGAGAACGCCGATTGCGCTCCCGCCTACTCAAGCAGGGAGCAGCGCCACGATGAAGCGACGCCGTTTCGAGCAACCACAATCATTCCAAGATCGCCTTGCCGCATTCGCACAAGACGCGCGCGACGAAGCTGAAAACCTTCCGCCGGGCATCGAGCGCAACAACATGCTACGCAAAGCCAGTCAGGCCGATACAGCGGCTCACCTAGACGATTGGGCCAATCCCCCCGAACTACCGCCACCGAAGTAAGGTCATTATGGCGCGCTACTACTTCGATACGCACAATGGTACGCTTGTTCGCGATGACGTGGGAATTGAATGCGACAGCTTTCAAGCTGTGCGCGCTCAAGCAGCGGCTGGGCTCGCCGATTTTGCAAGAGATATCGTGCCCAGCGCAAAGTGGCGCGAAATGGCAGTCCGGGTCCGAGACGACCAAGGCAGACCTGTGATGCAGGCAATTTTGCGCTTGGAAATCACACAGCCGTAAGAAGAGCAACCTCGGTCCGGTCTCTTTCGCTCATGTCGCCCGACCCGAAGGCGAAGTGCCGCGATGTCCGCTCCCGCGCCGCTGTTGGGGGAGCAGCAGACATCAGGTGGCCGACTCGCAGCAACCGACTTTATGAGTACGCACCCTAGCACTACTTTGGCAGATTGTTGATTTTGTCGCGTTTTAGGATTCCCGAATCAATTCTTCAATGATTCATGGGTGGTCGGCTCTTGGAGGGGCTGACCATGCCGGGATGGGAAGACGAACTCGAACGCTGGCTAATGCCGTTCTTGGACCGGCTGGGTCATAAGACCCGGCAGCGGATGTGTCCTCTGTATGTTGCGGGATTGATCGGTCCTGGCGATCGCAAGAGCGTTCAGCCGATGGCGGAACGCCTTGCCACGAGCAACTACGACCAGTTGCACCATTTCATTGCGGACGGTGTCTGGGACGCGACGCCGCTGGAAACAGAGCTGCTCAACCAGGCGGACCGACTTGTCGGCGGCAGCGATGCGGTGCTGGTTATTGATGACACCTCACTGCCGAAGAAGGGTGAGCGCTCGGTCGGTGTTGCGGCTCAATACGCGTCGGCTCTCGGTAAAACGGCAAATTGCCAAACGCTGGTGTCTTTAACGCTTGCGCGCGGCGAAGTGCCAGTGACGGTCGCGTTACGTCTCTTTCTGCCTGACAGTTGGACAAGCGACGTGTCTCGTTTGAAGCACGCTCGCGTGCCCCGTCGAACACCGAACGCCACGGTCCAAGCCGGAGATTGCTTTGGCCGAGATTGACCGCGCGATGGCAGCCAACGTGCGCTTTGGATGTGTGCTGGCGGATGCAGGATACGGCCTCAGCGCACCGTTTCGACAAGGTCTAACAGAGCGCGGGCTGGCCTGGGCTGTCGGCATCCCTCGGCACCTGAAAGTGTATCCGGTCGATGTGAAGCTCATTTGGCCGATTACCAAAGTCCGCGGGAAACCACGAAAGCACCACGTGCCAGATATCTTATCGATTGCGGCAGAACAAATGCTGGCCAGCGCCAAATGGAAAACCGTGAGTTGGCGTAGCGGGACGAAAGGTCGGCTCAAAGCCCAATTTGCTGCTCTCCGTGTCCGGACCGCCGACGGCCCTCCGCAGCGGATATGGGATAAAGGTCAGCAGCATCTCCCAGGCGACGAAGCCTGGCTCATTGGCGAGCAACGTGCCTCCGGGGAGAAGAAATACTATCTCGCCAATCTTCCGGCGACGACGGATCTGCGCACGCTGGCCGCAACCATCAAGGCACGGTGGATTTGTGAGCAGGCGCATCAGCAGTTGAAGGAGGAGCTTGGACTTGATCACTTCGAAGGGCGATCATGGCAAGGTCTTCATCGCCACGCCTTGATGACAATGATTGCCTACGCCTTCCTGCAACATCGTCGCCTCGCATACGCGGGGTGGAAAAAAAAGAATCAACGGGCCTCCGCCTCAACCAACCATGCCCGCCGTACGTCACGCCATCGTCGATCTCATCCTTCGGCCGCCGTCTCAGCAGTGCCCATATTGCCGAAAGCAACTCCTTGAAAAGCAGTGGCGAAAACACATTCTGCCAAAGTAGTGCTAGTTCGCTATGTGAGGCGTCCTAAGTTCGCTATTGAGGCCCAAAGCTAAAGATGCGCCGATGCAGTCTTTACGTCGGCTTCTGAAGGCAACCGGGCGGCTTCATCGTACCCGTACGACGAAGGCCGCCTGATCGACACATACGCGCGGGCGTGGCGAGCTGTATGATGGGTGAGGGTCAGGCGGCTTGCTGATCGTCGGGATTGCCGGCTTGGCGCAGAAGCTTCCATTCCCAAGGGAGCAGTTCGTGCAGACGCGAAGCAGGAAGATCGGCGATACGGGCCAGGACGTCGGCGAGCCAGGCCTTGGGATCGACGTCATTCAGGCGACAGGTCGTGATCATCGTCAGCATGATGGCGGCGCGGTCGGCGCCGCGCATGCTCCCGGCGAAGGTCCAGTTGCGCCTTCCCAGGGCGATGCCGCGCAACGCTCTTTCGGCGGCGTTGTTGCTGAGGCAGATCCTGCCATCGTCGAGGAAGCGGGCAAAGTCGGCCCAGCGCCTGAGCATGTAATTCATGGGCTTCAGGACCTCGGAGGAGCGCGAGAGGGTTTCTCGCTCGCGCAGCAGCCAGGCGTGCATGTCGTCGAGCTGCGGCTTGCTTCTCTCCTGGCGCACGGCACGGCGTTCGTCGGCGCTGCGGCCGTTGATGGCGCGCTCGATCTCGAACAACGCATCGAGGCGTCTGACCGCCTCCAGCGCGATCGGGGAGATCGGTTTACCCTTGCTGCCTTCCCTGGCGTTCTTCTCGATATCGGCCAGCTCGAAGAAGCCCCGCCGCGCATGCGCAAAGCACAATGCCGGCGTGATCGGCATCGCTTTCTTTTGCGGGTCGAACAACCGCTCGAAGCCGCTATAGCAATCGGCTTGCAGGATGCCGGCGAAGGCGGCCAGATGCTTCTGGGGATGCTCGCCCCGTCGGTCGCTCGAGGCGTAATAGACCGCAGCCGGCGGCGCCAGCCCACCGTAGGGCCGGTCATCCCGCACATAGGTCCAGATCCGGCCGGTCGTGCACTTGCCCTTCGCCAGGATGCGGATAGTGGTGTCGTCGCCATGAAGGCGCTCGGCTGCGAGCACATGACGCTCGGTCAGCTGGAAGAGCGGCATGACGGCGAAGGTTCCGTGGCCGACCTGGTCGGCCAGCGTCGACAGCGGCAGGTCGATCTTCTCGGCCTTTAAGCGCACACTCTGGCGGTTGAGCGGGATATGCATGCCGAACTTGTCGAACAGGATCGTCGCCAGTAATTGCGGACCGATGAAGCCGCGCGGCGTGGCATGGAACGGTGCCGGCGGCTGGCTGATCTTCTCGCAATCGCGGCAGGTGAACTTTTCCCGCACAGTCTCGATTAGCTTGAACCGGTGCGGGATCTCCTCCAGCGTCTCGGTCACATCCTCGCCCAGCTTCGCTAGACGCGATCCGCCGCAGCAGGCGCAGCTCTCCGGGGCCTCGATAACGACGCGCTCGCGTTCGATGTCGTCCGGCCAGGGCTTGCGTGCCGGCCGCTTGCGCGTAAAAGCGCGCACGCTCTGGGTCTTCGCCGCGGCGGCCCGCGCGGCAAGCTCATCCTCGCTCGCCGTGGTGGCGAGTTCTTCGAGCTCCAATTCCAATTGTTCGATCAGCCGCGCCGTGCGCTCGGAGCGCTGCCCGTACAGTTCCCGTTTGAGCTTCTCGATCCGCAACTCGAGATGCGCGATCAGCGCCTCGTTGTCCGACAGCTCCGCCCGCGCACTGGCAGCCACCGCCTCAGCTCGCAGCCGCGCCTCACGCTCAGCCCGCAGTGCCGCCAGGGCACTAACAAGGTCCGATGGAAGATTGTCCGGCTTCGATAATCTTCGCTTCTGCGAGAAGTTTGGAATGCGCTCCGGGACAAGCGGGTTTCTCGCTTGCACCAGAGAACTAGCGATCCTGCGACAGAGGCAGACTGAGCGCGATCATGCCGCCGAACTTGGCGTTTTCTGATCAAAACTGGCACCCTTCGCGACGGCACATCGCCGCGACAGCCTTCACGCTACTCGTTGTTTTTGCGGTTGATTCGAACAACCAGATACAGAGGAGAGCAGCGGAACTCGTTCGCGCACATCCTACCTCAAAGCGAGGCACTCGCGCATTAGCGCCCAGACACGTGCAGACCAGGCCTTGAAGCGGAGGGCTTTTTCATCCATATACCATCCCTGCAGATGGCAGAAGGATGGGAAAACGATGGCCAGCAACGTGCACGAGATCCGACCAAAGCCCTCCGACTCGGAAAAAATCACGATCAATCTTGGTTTCGTCGATCTCGGTCAGGTCGATTTGATGGTGCAGGAAGGGTTCTACTCGAACCGCACGGATTTCATCCGGACCGCGATCCGCAACCAGCTCGAACGCCATGCCGACGTGGTCAAGCAGTCCACGGCGCGAAAGAGCCTGGACCTGGGGTTGCGAAACTACAGCCGCGAGGATCTCGAAGCGGCGCGGCGGGCGGGCGAGATGCTGCACATCAATGTTCTCGGTCTCGCCACCATCGCCCCAGACGTCACGCCGGAGCTTGCTCGCGCGACGATTGCCTCCGTCTCCGTGCTGGGAGCTCTGCACGCCAGTCCGGCCGTCAAATCTGCTCTCTCCGACAGAACGAGGTAAGACAATGCTGAAACTGGACATCGTTCGGGAAGCCACGCGTCTCACGCGGTCGGGCCAGCTCGTCGAAGCCACCGCGCTGCTCCAACGCATGCTTCGGGGTGAGAACGCGCCGGAGGTCACCGCCCCCACCACACAGCGCTCCACCGCGACAGCGCCGACCATCGACGCCAAGGCGCATGCCGCGGAGACGAGGCGTCCGGGTCGCACGGTCCGTCCGCCGGTGGATCTCGCCAAGAACTTCTCGAGCCTCGGACTGAGAGGATCGCTGAGGCGGGCCCCTCCGTCCATGGCGGACATCCTGCCGGACGGCGCCAGGTTCGTCGAAGGCAGCTACGGCAACGCCGCGGGAAGCCGCGCCTACCGGCTCTTCATCCCCAGCGGCTATCATGGACAGGCCATTCCGCTGGTGATCATGCTGCACGGCTGCACGCAGTCACCGGAGGACTTCGCCGCCGGCACGCGGATGAACTTCATCGCCGAAGAGCAGACCTGCTTCGTGGCCTATCCCGCGCAGCGGACCGAAGCGAACCAGGCGAAATGCTGGAATTGGTTTCGTCCGGCCGACCAGCAACGCGGCGGAGGCGAACCCTCGCTCATCGCCGGCATCACCCGCCAAATCATGCGCGACCATTCGGTCGACCCAGAACGCGTCTATGTCGCTGGACTGTCAGCCGGGGCCGCTGCCGCCGCCATCATGGGATCGACGTACGGCGACCTGTACGCAGCGATCGGCATACATTCCGGACTGGCCTGCGGAGCCGCCATAGACCTTCCCTCCGCACTGATTGCCATGAAGCAAGGCGGCGGCTCGGAGGCAATGCAAGGCGACGGTCCGCGCATTCCGACGATTGTGTTCCACGGCGATCGCGACACCACGGTGCATTCGAACAACGGCGGTCGAATCGTCCGGCAGTCCCTCGGTGGGACGAGCACGACGGTGGAGGTGCATCGCGGACGGGTGCCGGGAGGGCATGCCTACACCCGCACGGTTCATACCGACGCCAGCGGACGCGGAATCCTCGAGCACTGGGAGATTCATGGAGCCGGACACGCATGGTCGGGAGGCAGCCCCGCCGGCTCCTACACCGATCCGGACGGACCGGATGCGACGAGGGAAATGCTGCGTTTTTTCCTCGAGCATTCGCTCCAACATAGGCGAAACTAGAGGCGGCGTGCGCTTTGGCCCTAACGCGAAGCGGAAGGGGCCGCCAACGGAGGACGGTCCCTTCGTTCAGTCACCAGCGGCCGGTGCCGAAGCTGAAGCCGATGCTCGGAGTGTTCGGCGAAACGCCCGCTCGAGCCCCGCCGGGACGTTTCAGTTTCGATATGGTCGCGGCGACAACATCGGGATCATCGGTCTCCTTGACGACACCATGATGAAACAGATTGCTCCGGCACCCAAGGCTTCCAATGCCGCCTTCATCGAGGGCGCGGCTTTCGCGAGATCGTAGAAACCTAGCGACGTCTGATAGGTCTTGAGTTTTCTCGGCGTGGATTCCGCGCGACGGCCGTCGCCCGCTCACCTGTTCTAGCGATGCGCGCCACTAGAACTCCCAGCAGGAATGCCATCAACAGCGAGGGCAGCGGCGCCTCTCGCGTCAACCTGCGCAACTCCGCCGAAGAACTCGGTGCTGAAGCTCGCGCGTGTCGTGCTTCCGCCCTTCCTCCCCTTCCAACAGAGACATCGGACTTCGCCTCGGAATCCTTCCCAAGATCCAGATCGCTCGGAAGACCAGAGGCTTCCGTCATTGCAGAGGCTTCCTTCATATCCATGCGAACTCTCCTGTTCGTTCGCCCGTCCCTCAGAGTTCCTGGGCGAGAGACGGCGCTACGCAGACCTGCGCTGTGGCCTGGCCGCCGGCTTCTTCGCCGCACCTTCCGTGGGCTTCTTGCCCTGGATCGGCATCAACATTTCCTTCTGTCCGCGCGCTGCCTTGCGTGGCTTCTTGGCGGGCTTAGTCGCCTTCGCCGCCATGGCTTCCTGACCGAGGCTCCGCCGCAGCACTTCCATCAGATCGACGACGTTGCCGGCCGCGGGCCTCTCCTTGGGAGTGATCGGCTTGCCGCTGCGCTTGGTGTTGATGAGGTCGATCAGCGCGGTTTCGTAGTGGTCCTCGAACTTCACCGGCTCGAACCGCCCCGCCTTCTGGTTCACGATATGCTTGGCGAGATCGAGCATGTCCTTGGTGACTTTGACGTCCTGGATCTCGTCGAAATACTCTTGTTCGCTACGCACCTCATAGGGGTATCGCAGCAGTGTGCCGACGAGGCCTTTGTCCAGTGGCTCGAGTGCGATGATGTGTTCGCGACTGGTCAGCACGACCCGTCCAATCGCAACCTTGTTCATTTCTCGAATGGTCTCGCGAATTACTGCGAAAGCGTCGTGGCCCACCTTCCCGTCCGGCCGCAGATAGTATGGCCTGATCAGGTACCGGGGGTCGATATCCGCCCTGTCAACGAACTCATCGATCTCGATGGTGCGCGTCGACTCTAGCGCGATTTCCTCAAGCTCCTCTTTTGTCACCTCAATGAACTGGTCTTTCTCGAATTGGTAGCCCTTGACGATGTCTTCGTTGGGCACCTCGTCGCCAGTGTCCGCATCAACCTTCAGGTACTTGATGCGGTGACCGGTGGCGCGGTTGAGCTGGTTGAATGCGATCTTCTCACTCTCCGACGTTGCCGGATAGAGCGCGACCGGACAGGTCACTAGGGACAGACGCAGGACGCCTTTCCAGTTGGCGCGCGGGGCCATTTACGCAGTACTCCGTTCAGGGTTTGCCGGATTCAAGACGAATGGGGATCGTAAGTTCCGACACCGCCTGAGCAGGGAATATGGTGCGTCCCGGCGGATCACGGCAAACGGAACCGCGCGCATCAAACTGCAGCATGGACGGGGTCAAGCTCTTCGGCCGTTGGCCAATCCTCCCTGCACTCGGCGACGTCCCCGGTGCCGGCTATCGTCGACAGTGCTCGGAGCGGCGGCGAGGATCTGTTGGCACGAGCAGGCACTGAGGCAGCTTGAATTTTCAGCCGCCGCGGAGCTCCTGAAGCTCAGCAAGATCTTTCCGGCCGTCAACCAGAGCGATTTCCGGTGGACTTGGCGGGGGGGAGCCCGTAGTCCTTCGCCCGCTTTGCGGCAAGCTTGCGATATGAGCCGGCTTGTTGAGGCAACTGCGATTTGAACGCCGAATCGGGTTCGCTGGCCGCCACCTTTTCAAGCTGGACCGCGCGCTCAAGATATTGGTCAGCAACCTCATGCGATGTCACGGGCCTTTTTCGGCGCCATCTCCCCGAGTGCAGCGGGCGGCGCTGCGCCTGGTGCGGCCAACCAGTCACTGATTTGCACAGCGGCCTCAGCCTGGCTGACGCGCTTCATCAACAACTCTCGCTGAGTACCGGGCGGCAATTGTTCGGCGGCTTCCCGAAACTTGGCAGCCGCCTCCATGAGGCGCTGCGTGAACGACGTGGTGTGTTTAATGCGACGGCGAAGCTTACCCATGCGCGGTCTCCGGAAAGCAATACACATAGCCTGCATCGCGAGCTCGACTCTGAAAGTACTTCCGGTGTCGGCGCGCTTAGCTCAAAGCTGCAACAGATTTAATCCAAAGCCCGTATCATCTGATACACCGCTCCGGTTTTGTTTTGCGGAAGGTATCAAGCAGCATGGAAATTTAGTCGCCGCGTTGGCGCCCGCCGCTCGGCTCACGTCCGGCCCTGGAAGCGCTATGGCTGCCTAGGAGCTAACGAGAGAAGCATCTCGTTTTGATCGAGCCTTGCCTGCGGTTATAGGACTGCAAGGAAGTGACTTGGCCTCGGCCGGCCAGACAGCGGTTCGGACCTTTTTGTTAAGGCGCTATGACAATTGAGGCTGCCGGACTTCCCGGCTTCACGTTCAAAGCCGCCTCGACCCAACTCCCGCTGGACGGCGCTAAGGGCCCATCCCTTGGGAACCGCATCGAGCACGCAGTCGACAGCCTTGTCGCGCTCAGTCGCTGCCAACCAAGTCTGGCCTTCGCCGGTGTCGGTAATGACCATGAGCCTATAAGAAACCGGAAGGGCTCACGCCGCTAGCGTCTCGATCGGGTGGTTGCAGGTCTGGGCTCTATAAGACCGCACTTGCTTTGGGAGGAGCTTGTACGGCGAGCTGATGTCATTTGCATCGAAGGGGTCGGTTCAGAGGAACACTTACATTTGTGCGAGATTGACAGTCGGTGGCTTACCGCGATCTCGCGGAGCGGCTCGAGCTCCATCCCCAATGGTCCCGAGCCGGCACCCTCTCTCCGGACGCAGGGACAGAATTGAGATCGCCTATGTCGTTATCGGCTGATTGCATCCTTCCATCGTGCCCACGTTGTGAAGCGTGGCCAATGGCCATTTCAGGGATGGTGTCGTCCTACGAAAGGGCAGCTGAGTTTCGTTGCCCGCGTTGCTCCTCTCGCGAAGTGTTCGACGTGCGCCGCTCCGATATCGTTCGCAAGCACTGGCCAGCAAATTCCGGCCGGTTCCAGAACACAGTCCGCATTCGTGTAACGACGTGAGTCTTTAGCTGCCAGTTAGGTAAGAAGCTGTTCGCGGCCTCTTAAGCGTATGGCGGCACGTTCACGAGGGTTCCTATCAAGCGCAGAAGGGCCTGATGCTCGGGTCCTTTCGGCTCGCTTCGCAAGAAGTCGCCGAGTTCGATGTGTGTCAATCGACCGCCAGAAGGCGCATTTGGCTGATGAATGATGAAAGCATGGCCATTGGCCGGCTCGCGTCCCAGAAACCAGGCGTCGCCGTTGGTACTGCGATATAGCTCACGTCGTTCGCTCATCTGACGCTCCTTGTCGGGGGAGCTTCAAAATCATCTGGCTCGCGCCCCGAACCGTGCTTGTGTTTTCCCGCGCGCAGATCGCGGCGGGCGGAGAAGCACCTTCAGATCAGCTAATTCCTCTGCTTACCTCGCGGGCTTCTCCTGGCGCGAGCCCAACAATCAGGCCGAGTGCTGCGGCTTCCTCGCGGGCGGTGAGCCCACCATTGACCAGTTTAGCGGTCCATCCCCTCTGGGATGGCATCCAAGACCAGCTGAACGGCCTGTTCTTCCGTACCGGCCGCTAACCAAAACCGGCGCTCGCCATCGTCAGTAGTGACCTGCAGAAGATGCGCTTCCATGCATGTGAACAGCCTGAGGCATGCTTGGTTGCTATCCACACGCTTACTCGCGCCGCGGCGCGCGCTGTCCTAATACCGACGCCCGCCACAGTCCATTAGTCCATTAGGAACGTGAATGGCTTGAGCCGCATGATCCGCACATCTGCCGAAGAACAGGTGATCTCCTTTGGCTGACGCCCCAGCCGTCCAGACCGCGGCTGGGGCTTTTTCGTTGAGGGGCGCCTAAGAGAGCCCGCTCGTTAAATTTAGGACGCTGTATCATTTGAGACTCCGCCACGGAGTCCTGCGCCTGACTCTGCCACGCGGCGCGCCGCGTGAGTGGTACGTCGGGCGGCCGGCCCCGGTGCGTCCGCAGCCAGCCCCGGAACGCCCGGGGTCGTTCCCTAGCCAGATACCAGAAGATTCACATTTGATGGAGCAGGAACACCCGCGAAGCTCGACCATCCCCTAGCTGTTCCAGAGCGGCGGCCACGAGGCTTTTGATACGAGCCTGCCAGTGTGAACCGCGACAGGCCGCCAACTGAGGCGACCTCAAAAAAGTGAGCCCGGTGTGCCTAGGAGGCCGGGCCCATAGCCTCAGCAACGGCTGCGCCGTCATTCGGCTATCAGCCCCCTTAAGTGCCAAAGAAAACATTCGTTCCTTCTGGAATTTAGAACACTTTCCAAATTCAACTTAGGACACCTGGGCTTTTAAATACGGACAGTACCTTGACGGTGCGTAAGAACGTTCCGTGAACCGAGAACAAGCGGCCGCAGGCGCCGCCTTGTGACAGCTCCTGCGGCCGGCGCCGTGACGTTCCGCACGATCGCCACGGCACCTTCTGGTTAACACATAGCTCTGCCAGCGTGCACTGGCGGGCGGCCGTTACTGCCTCAGCTGGAGCTGCTCCAGTCCGTCCTCGATCACTCGGAGGTCCTCAAGTAGCGCATCTCGAGACTCAGCCGGGTTGATGCTAGATGTGGACTGTAGCTGTTCAAGCA
This sequence comes from Bradyrhizobium sp. DN3, assembly GCF_041357655.1. Lineage (NCBI taxonomy): Bacteria > Pseudomonadati > Pseudomonadota > Alphaproteobacteria > Hyphomicrobiales > Nitrobacteraceae > Bradyrhizobium > Bradyrhizobium sp. DN3. The sequence continues at coordinate 67,122 of NZ_JAULLN010000012.1, forward strand.
ACTGGCGCCGAAGATCTCGCATATTCTCCAGGGCTTGCCGGTTCTTCAGACGTACATAAGCCGAAACGATCGTTTGAATGCTTGTTGCCAATGAGTAGCTCCAAAACACATCCGTCGCCGGGCCTTATGACCCAAGCGATCCAGAAATGGCTTCAGCCAACGTGCGAGTTCGTCTTCCCAGCCCGACGTCGCTTTCCCATGGTGATTCGGAAATCCTGGCGGGCTCCCTAAACTTACGAAACTGCCAAAGTAGTGCTAGTCGTTCACCACAACGAAACGCCGAAGTACGTTCAACGTCCTTGCCCTAAGGAGCGGGTATCGGTTGCACAGCTCGGGTGCCACGATCCCTGAAAAAGTTAGCTACCGAAACCGAGACATCTTTTTGGTCAATTTTGTTCGAAACCATATTGGCAACTGGGGCATCACGACCATTGCCATCGACGGGTGGCATCGCTGCCGATGATGATCTCATGCGGTTTCTTCGGGATATCCACCGGTGCCTCGACCGAGAGATCTAGAGCGCGTTCGCTTGCTGCCTGTACAGGAACGCTATCGCCGCACGCTGCAGATCCCATTTCGGTCGGCAGTCCGGCTTGCGGCATATTGCATGTCCAGAAAGCCGGCCCGCCATCGTTGCGCCATGGCAGCTTCCGACAGATCGAACGATTTTTCGGGACCGGCTTCTTCGCGGCCCGGCCGGTAGCTCAAGAGATAAACCCGGTCGTTGCAATCCAGGCTCTGAAGCTCGGCGCGGAGTTGGCGCGCTTCCAGGGCGTGGCCAAGGCGCTGGAAGGTTTGGTTGCCGTAGGTCAGATCACTTTTGCGCTCGGCCGCAGCCTCGAGTCCGTCAGGCACCTGACCGTCACGCGCAAAGAGATCGACCACGTAGAGCCGGAGCGAGGCAGGACTCAAGAGAATCGGATCAAATGGCGCGTTCAGCGAGAACCCGCCATCGCCAAGCCACCGGCCGGCGATCTGCATCGGAGCGAATTCAGGGATGAATCCGCAACTCGCCAGAATATGATCGATTTCGATCCGATCGGACGCAGAATCGAACATCACGGCGTCGCCGCTTTCGAGGTCCGTGGCGCAGATCGTGATGCGGGGATCACCGTCATTCAGACGACCGAAATCGATCAGCTGGCGAAGGCGTTCTCGCGTAGGGCTGAGATCATACAGACCGCTGAAGTGAGATGCCGGAATGGGCAGCCGAGGCTGGAAGAAGCCGCTATGGCCGAACAGGCGCGTATTGATCGAGCTCAGCCACGCGAAAAGATGGCGACTTTCGTTCGTCCTTGCGGATGGACCGCCTGCATGCCAGTAGCTGCGCAAATTCCGCAGTCGATCGGCGCTTGGGCTTCCCGCGATCAGTGCGGCCGTGATCGCGCCCGCCGATGAGCCGCTTACCCAGTCGATCGGCTGCGCGAGACCGGTCAAGGCCTCGAACACTCCGCCATGATAGGCACCAAGGCCCAGACCGCCGGAGAAGACAACGGCCGTAAGGCATCGCTCCGGATTCATGATGCGGCTCGGCTTAGTGGAGGGATACAGCTAGGACAGCCACAGCTCCTACCGGTATCCTCTATAACGGCGTGCATAATAACGCGGATTGCCCCCGCAATAGGCGTTCGTTCCAGATGCGGTCGCCATACACTGAGCATAACTCGCAAATTGGCAATTGCCGGGATAACCCCAAATACGGCCCTGAAGGCAATAGCGATCCTGTGCGACGGCGTTCGTCGAAGCGCCGAAGCTCGCCACGATCGCAGCGGCGGCGGCAGCCATGAGTAAACGATGTTTCATCTGAATCTCCCAATTTCGACATTGAACGTCGGCTTTGAAGCGGCGTTCCCAACCCCCATATGGAGTTCCTTGGCAAGGGGCATCTCTTGCCGAGATCTCGGCGATCATGGGGGCTCGACATCGTGTCCGGGCGAGGTGGATCGGCTGATCGGCGGTGTCGAGACTGGTCTATCTAGCCAGACAGGGGTGTGTCTGCGACATCCAACAGTGCGCCAAGACCCTGCCGCAGGCGGCGCGTCGCGATGTGATCGTTGGCAAGCCCAAACACCAACAGGGATCGCCCGGTCACCGCGTAGGCATGCCCGAACTCGAACTCGACCATCCGCGCGTCCGGCTGGTTGGTGTCGATCAGGCCCAACCAGCTAAGGCCGTCGGCTACGGCCGGCAAGGTAAAGGTCACGAGGTCATGGTGCGCGTTGTACACCAGCAGCATGGTCGCATCAGAGCCGCGGCGCTTGATTCCGGTCTCCTGCGCGCGCCCGTCGAGCAGCATCCCGAAGCACTTGGTATTGCCGTCCCGCCATTGCTCCGTCGTCATCTCCTCGCCGGATGGTGATAGCCAGGTCACGTCCTTGACGTCGAGCTCCTCATTGTGCGAGCCAACCAGGAAGCGACTGCGGTACAGAATGGGGAATGCTTTGCGTGTCGCGATCAGCTTTCGCGCAGATTCGCGGAGGTTGCGGCCGTTCGCGGTGATGCGCATCCAATCGAGCCAGGTCGTGTCGTTGTCCTGGGCGTATGCGTTGTTGTTGCCCTTCTGGGTGTGCCCGAACTCGTCCCCGGCCAGCAGCATGGGTGTGCCATGGGAGAGCAGCATCGTCGCGAGCAGATTCCGTTTCTGGCGCTCGCGCAAGGCCGTGATCTCGGGATCGTCGGTCGGACCCTCGACGCCGCAATTCCAAGAATGGTTGTTGCTGTGACCGTCGCGATTGTCCTCGCCATTCGCCTCGTTGTGCTTGTCGTTGTACGAGACGAGATCATTCAGATTGAAGCCATCATGCGCAGTGACGAAGTTGACGCTGGCCCACGGCCGGCGGCCGCGCTTGTTGAAAAGATCACCCGACCCCGAAATGCGTTTGGCAAAGTCGGCGATCGTGCCGGGATCGCCCTTCCAGAAGGCGCGCACGGTGTCCCTGAACTTGTCGTTCCACTCCGCCCATCCCGGCGGAAACTGGCCGACCTGATAGCCGCCCGGGCCGATGTCCCAGGGCTCGGCGATCAGCTTCACGCTGGAGAGCACGGGATCCTGGCGGCAGGCATCGAGAAAGCCGCCGCCTTCGTCGAAGCCGTAAGGCTCTCGCGCCAATATGGTTGCGAGGTCGAAACGAAAGCCGTCGACCCGCATCTCGGTGGCCCAATAGCGCAAGGAGTCGGCGACCAGCTGGAGCACGCGCTGATGCGAGAGGTTCACTGTGTTACCGGTGCCGGTATCATTGATGTAGTAGCGCTTTTTGTCCGGCAAGAGGCGGTAATAGCTGGCGTTGTCGATGCCCTTGAATGATAGGGTTGGGCCGAGTTCGTTTCCTTCCGCGGTGTGATTGTAGACGACGTCGAGAATGATCTCGATGCCATGGGCATGGAACTGGTTGACCATGGTCTTGAACTCGTTTGCAAACGGCGTCTTCAGGTAACGCGGCTCCGGTGCAAAGAACGCGATGGAATTGTAGCCCCAGTAGTTGCGCCGGCCTTTCTCGACCAGATAGCTGTCATCGAGGAAAGCATGGATCGGCAATAACTCGGCACTGGTAATGCCGAGCGAGCGCAGATAAGTGGGAACCTCCGAATGCGCGAGGCCCGAGAACGTGCCCCGGTCTGCTTCCGGAACGAGCGGATGCAACTGTGTAAACCCCTTGACGTGCATTTCGTAGACGATCGTTCGCTCCCACGGCACTTCCGGCTTGCGCGCCACGCCCCAGGTGAAGGCCGGGTCGATGACCCGGCACTTCTGCATCAAAGGCGCACTGTCGCGGTCGTCGTAGGAGAGGTCCTTCTCGGCATGGTCGATCTGGTAACCGAACAGCTCTGGCCCCCAGTGCAGATGCCCGACCAGCTGTTTGGCATAGGGATCAAGCACGAGCTTGTTGGGATTGAACCGGTGTCCCGCGTCGGGCTCGTACGGGCCATGGACGCGGTAGCCGTAGACGGTGCCCGGACGGGCAGAGGGCAGATAGCCGTGCCAGACTTCGTCGGTATATTCGGGGAGTTCGATCCGCTCCAGCTCGGTCTCGCCGGTGTCGTCGAACAGGCAGAACTCAACTTTGGTGGCATGGGCCGAAAAAAGTGCGAAGTTGACGCCTAACCCATCCCAAGTGGAGCCGAGCGGAAACGGCTTGCCCTCGGTGATCCGGGAGCGGCGCAGGCTTGAGGCCGCCCGTGTCAGGGCGTGGTCTGAATGTACTGGTTCATCCATCTTCGCCCCCGAACTAATCCGTCAGAATGTCGGCGCGGTCGCCGCGACCTCGGTCGTTGCCGGCTCGCTGGCGGCCGCCGAGGCGATCACCGGGGCGGGAGGCAACTTGGCCGGCTTGGGCAGCGCGGATGCTCTTTGCAGCGCGGCCTGTTTGCTGATAGCTGAAATCGAGTTGCCGATCCGCCCGACGATGCTGGTCAGCTCCGCGTCGGATAGTCTGAGACGCTTTTTGACGAGGCGCACCTGGGCGCGGTCGGTCAGGTCGAGTTTGTTACGGATCGGTTGCGGTTTCGGGCGGCGCATAGCGACAGCTCCTGTTAACGACGGTAACAGTCGCGCGTCTGATTCCGTTCCTCCTCGTGCTGCAAATCCCCGGCTCCGCACCCAGGAGGAACGAACGCGCACAGCTCCGCTTTGTCGTCCCGGCACAAGCATCTTGAAGCACGCCGAGACGCGGGGCATGCGGGCGAAAGGGACGGGTTTGAGCCAAAAACTGGGAACGGCCAAACAAAGTCGGTGCCACGGTCCTCAGATCGTCGATCATGGGGTCTCGTTCAACCTGTGGGCGCCCACGGCCCGATCGGTCGAGCTGCTCGAGCTCGACCAGCCGCCCCGCAGCATGCCGCGCGATGATGATGGTTGGTATCAGTTGCTGAGCCAAACGGCGCGCGCCGGCACGCGGTATCAGTTCAGGATCAACGAAGATCTCATCGTTCCTGATCCCGCCTCGTTCTTCCAGCCCGACGACGTCGGCGCGCCGAGCGAGTTGGTCGACATGGCAACACTCCGCGACTCAGTGCTCTATCCCGGCCGTCCGTGGGCGGAAGCGGTGATCTACGAGCTGCACGTTGGGACGTTCAGCGAGGAGGGCACTTATGCGGGTGTCGAGAGGAAGCTGCCCTATCTGCGCGAGTTGGGCATCACCGCGATCGAACTGATGCCGCTCAATGACGTCCCTGGCCGGCATAATTGGGGCTATGACGGCGTGCTTCTGAATGCACCAAACGCCCGCTACGGAAGACCGGAGGATCTCAAACGGCTCCTGCGTGCCGCGCATGCCCTCGAGATCATGGTCTATCTCGATGTCGTCTATAATCATATCGGACCACAGCTGAACTATCTGCACAGCTACGCGCAAAGCTTCTTCACCGAACGCCACACCACCGGCTGGGGACCTGCCGTCAACCTCGAGGGACAGGACGGCACATTCGTACGCGAGTTCCTGACCGAGAACGCCCTGATGTGGCTGCGCGAATATGGCTTCGACGGCTTGCGTTTCGACGCAGTCCACGCTTCCGAGCGGCACTTTTTAATCGAGCTTGCCGAGACCGTTCGCAACGAGCTTTCTGGCCGGCACGTGCATCTGATGCTGGAGAACGAGACCAATCAGGCGCATCTGCTCGAGCGCTCACAACAGGGGCGCGCGAAATACTACGATGCGCAATGGGGGGACGACTTTCACAATGCGCTCCACGTTCTGCTCACGGGCGAGGATGAAGGCTATTATGGCGCCTTCGCAGACAAGCCGCTCGAACATCTCGCGCGATCCTTGACAGAAGGCTTTGCCTATCATGGCCAAGTCTTTCCGCTCCACGGCGAGCCACGCGGCGAGCCGAGCGCTCATCTGCCGCCGGAGGCCACCATCGTCTTCGCCCAGAACTATGATCAGATCGGCAATCGTGCTTTCGGGGAGCGGGTGTCCAAACTGGTCAGTCCGGAGAGGCTCTCCCAAACATTGGGCGCTCGTGCTGCTGAGCCCGCATATTCCATTGCTTTTCATGGGCGAAGAAGCGGCGGCGGACACACCGTTCCTGTTCTTCGCGGACTGAAGCGGGGAGGCTGCCGAACTGACACGCGAGGCCCACGTGCTGTGCATCAACTTCAACTCGATCAACACTCGGGAAAGGCCAAAGCCTAAGAACCACGCGTCAAAACTCATTCATATCCGGCGAAATGTCTCGCGATCGAGCCGAGCACCCATAGCCGAGGGCACCGTTTACAAAGGCCGCAAAAAAGCGATCCCGACAAGAACAATCATCGCAGTGCTCGAAGGTCGGCATCTTAGGTGGTCAAAGCAGAAGCGCCGGTCACTTGGGCACAGTATAACTCAACTCGAGAGCTGTCAGGTGCCGAAACGGCGCGTGCCGAGTTTGCTCGTTGGCACCGTACTCGCCTTGAGCTGAACATGATCGTTGTTCGCGAGCCCGTTCGGGCAAAACCAGTGAGACTGGGTTTCGCGAACCTGATTCGCCCAACACCCGACGCCTCCATTGGTTGCTTACGCTGTCTTGCGCAGCGCTTGAGCGGGACGTCGCCGGATGAAAACACCCGTGCCGGCCGTTGGTGCAGACTGGCCAAGACAAAATGCGGCATTCACACGACAACGACTTCATAGGAAAATGAAGCTGCAACGCCGCTAACAACAAAAAGCGGTTCCCTTGACTTAAGGTCGGTTCCTCACGAGTACTTCCACATGGCTCGATGACATCCCTCGTCGGGTCGAATGGAGAATTGAGATGGTCCGCCTTGTTCTCGCCGCTGCCGTCGGCTTGCTGTTCGCAAGCTCGGCGCTCGCCGCCGACGTCACGCTGCTGAACGTATCCTACGACCCGACGCGAGAGCTGTGGCGCGACATCAACACCAACTTCAGCCGGCAGTACGAGAAGGAAAAAGGCGTCAAGATCACGATCAAGCAATCGCACGGCGGCTCGAGCACGCAAGCACGCGCCGTCATCGACGGTTTGGACGCCGACGTTGTTACGCTCGCGTCCTATCTGGACACCGATGCGATCAGCAAGAAAGGTCTTATCAAGAGCGATTGGGTCGACAGGCTGCCCAACCGATCCCTCCCTTATACGTCCACGGTGGTTTTTGTCGTCCGCAAGGGGAACCCGAAGGGGATCAAGGATTGGCCCGATCTCGTGAAGCCCGGCGTTGAGGTCATCACCCCCAATCCGAAAACGTCCGGCAACGGCTACGTCAGCTTCTTTGCCGCATGGGGCTCCGTGACCGTGCGCGGCGGTTCGCGTGAGGATGCGATCGATTACGTCACCAAGCTCTACAAGCAGGTTCCGGTGCTCGACTCGGGCGCTCGCGGCGCGACGACGACCTTCGTTCAGAAGGGAATAGGCGACGTGCATCTGGCCTGGGAGAATGAAGCGCATCTTGAGGTGCGCGAGGCGAAAGGCGAATTGGAGATTATCGATCCGCCGATCAGCCTCCTCGCCGAGCCTCATGTGGCCGTGGTGGACGATAATGTGGATCGGAAGAGCACCCGGGCGGCCGCGGAAGCTTATCTAAAGTTTACCTATAGCGATGAGGCCCAGGAGATCTTCGCCAAGCACTTTTACCGGCCAACCAACGAGACTATCCTGAAGAAATACGTGGGTACGGTTTTCGGGGATATCAGGCGGTTCCCAATCACGGACATCGCCAAGGACTTTCCGGACGCCCACAAGCAGTTCATCGGTCAAGGCGGTGTGTTCGACACGATCTACAAGCCCAAGGGCTGATTGTTCCTGGATCTACCGACGGTACTTGATTTGGTCGCCCTCGCGCTGACTGCGCAGGGCGACCGTTCAAAAGATGGCTGGATATGGCAATCGTCAATCGGCAAGTGCTGCCCGGGTTTTCCCTCACCTTGGGATACACCGTTTTTTATCTGAGTTTTCTCGTTCTCCTCCCGATCGCGGCACTTCTCTTCAGGGCGGGCTCGCTGTCTTTCGACGAGTTCTGGGGCGCGGTGTGGACGGAACGGGCGCGAGCGGCCTATCTCCTGACGTTCGGGGCCGCTTTTATTGCGGCGGCAGTGAACTTGGTTCTGGGGCTGCTCATCGCCTGGGTTCTCGTCCGCTACACATTCCCCGGCAAGAAGATCATGGATTCGCTGGTTGATCTGCCGCTGGCTTTGCCGACTGCGGTGGCCGGCCTTGTCTACGCAGCCCTCTATGTGCCGAAGGGCTGGCTGGGGCAGTATCTTGTTCCCTTGGGAATCCATGGCGCCTACACCCGTCTCGGGATCGTCCTGGTGCTGGTCTTTGTCGGCCTGCCGTTCGTGGTGCGAACGGTGCAGCCGATTCTCGAAGACCTTGATCCCGAGTCGGAGGAAGCCTCCGCTTCGCTCGGCGCGACACGCTGGCAAACGTTCCAGAACATCATTGTTCCGACGCTGTACCCAGCCTTGATCACGGGCTTCGCCCTCGCTTTTTCCCGCGGCGTCGGCGAGTACGGCTCGGTGGTCTTTGTCTCCGGGAACAAGCCGTTCGACACGGAGATTGCTCCGATCCTGATCGTCGCGCGACTTGAAGAGTTCGCCTACAGCGAAGCGACCGCAATCGCAGTCGTGCTGCTCGTCATTTCCTTTGCGATGCTGATATTGATCAACTTGCTGGAGCGTTGGAGCATGCGCCATGAGCGTTGATGCGACGCTTGCAGTACCGCGACCTGTTGCGGCGGCGCCGACCCGGACGGCCCAGCAGGATCCTGCCTGGGTGCGCTGGGGCCTGATTTCCATCGCCCTGATCGTTGTTGGGGTGCTGATCGTCATTCCGGTGATCAACATCTTTGTCCAGGCCCTCAGCGAGGGCGTGGGCGTCTACTGGAGCAATCTGGTCGACGATCCGGACACGCGCGATTCGATCCTCCTGACGTTGACCGTGGTCCCGATGGCGCTCGCGGCCAATCTGATCTTCGGGATCTGCGCGGCGTGGGCCATCGCGCGATTTGATTTTCCCGGACGGACTTTGCTGACCGCAACGATCGACTTGCCATTTTCGGTGTCTCCCGTGGTCGCGGGGCTGATGTTTGTGCTGATCTTCGGGCTTCAGGGGTATTTCGGGCCATTCCTTCGCCGGGATGGCTACGCAATCATGCCCTACCTGACCTCGTTCCTGGCCGTAGTCATCTTCATCCTGATGTTCTTTCTATTCCGTCCCAGCAGCCCGAAGGCGCGTCGCGGTCTCTGGAACCATCCCTTGCCGGTATTGCTGGTGGGAAGTGCCATCGTCTTTGGCGTTCTCTTCTTTGGTCAGCAGTATTTTCAGGTCTGGCCTCGTAACCAGAGCCTGAAGATCATTTTCGCCACGCCGGGGCTGGTCCTTGCAACCGCATTCGTCACCTTCCCGTTCGTAGCAAGGGAGCTGATCCCTGTGATGGAGGCCGCCGGTCCGGATGAGGAATTGGCCGCAGTCAGCTTGGGCGCCAGTGGCTGGCAAATGTTCTGGACTGTGACGGTGCCGAACATCAAATGGGGTCTGGTCTACGGGATCATCTTGTGCAACGCACGTGCCGTCGGTGAATTCGGTGCTGTTTATGTTGTGTCCGGTCACATCGCCGGCCAAACCGACACCATGCCCCTGCGTATCGAAAAGCTATTTCAAGAGTATAATTTGCCTGGATCTTTTGCAGTCGCGTCCGTGCTGACTCTTCTGGCGATTCTGACGTTGATTGCAAAGATCAAGCTGGAAAGAAAGGTACCCGCTGCGGCTGATCTTCCTGGGCCGAAAACAGATGAGGCACAGAGATGAGCATCATGCTTCAAGACGTTTCCAAGACCTTCGGCAACTTCATTGCCCTGGATAGAGTCAATCTCGAAGTGCCTGACGGGGAGTTGCTCGCGTTGCTTGGCCCCTCGGGCTCAGGGAAAACCACCCTGTTGCGGATCATTGCTGGTCTTGAGGTTGCCGATTCCGGAACCGTTCTCCACGGGAGCGAGGACATCACCGAGTATTCCGCACGTGATCGCAAGGTAGGTTTCGTCTTTCAGCATTACGCGCTCTTCCGTCACATGACCGTGGCGGAGAACATTGGTTACGGGCTGCGAGTACGGGGGGCGCCCAAAGCCAAGATTCGCGAGCGCGTCGACGAGCTCTTGAACTTGATTCGGCTCGAAGGACTCCAGACGCGCTATCCGGGGCAACTTTCCGGCGGCCAACGGCAGCGCGTTGCCTTGGCTCGTGCCCTGGCCGCTCAGCCCAGGGTGTTGCTGTTGGATGAACCGTTCGGCGCTCTCGATGCGAAGGTGCGGCAGGAACTGCGGCAATGGCTGCGCAGGCTCCACGAAGAAATCCATGTCACCAGTATCTTTGTCACGCACGACCAGGAAGAAGCTTTCGAAGTGGCCGACCGCGTGGTGGTGATGAACAATGGGCGCATCGAGCAGGTTGGCAAGCCAGACGAGATTTATAATCATCCGGCCACGCCATTCGTCTATCAATTCCTCGGTAACGTGAATCGCTTCCATGGCCACATTCGCGAAGGGCGATTGCGACTGGGCGACACCGAGCTTCATTTGCCCGAGCAGAGAGGACTCAAGGATGCGGATGTGGTCGCTTACGTTCGTCCCCACGAAATCAAGGTGCGCGCGCAATCCGGCGGTTCGTCTGTTATCGCGGCCATCATCAAACACGTGAATGCGGCCGGACCGCTGGTTCGTCTCGAACTGGAGCGCACAGACGACGGCAGTCGCATGACGGTCGAGCTGACCAAAGAGGAGAGCAGCCAGATCTCGCTGCAACCCGGCTGCCAAATCTTCGTCGAATTGAAAAACGTGCGCGTGTTTTCAGAGGACCATCCCGTCTGAAGCGGTCTTCGATCAGTCCGGCCAGGGTCACAATCCGGCGACGGCCGCGTCGTGTCCGGTTCTATTCTGAGAGCAGCCTTTGCGACCGCTCTCGCGCAGGCTAGGGGCCAATGGCCGACATGACGGAAAGGAGCTTCTAATGGAGGAGCGAACCCGGCTACCGACGATGCTACCGACGATAGTGATGGGCCGAAGCATGACGGGCGATCCCTCGACCAACGGAGACCCCAAAGTCACATTTGAGCTTGAGGCCGAAACTGGTCAGATTTTTGAGGTCGCTTTTTCTCTCCCTGGAATCTTGAGCACAGTTGTGATGGCTCACTGCTGGCCTCCTTTGAAGGAGGAACTTGCTCAGCTGGAGCCGCCGATCAGAGTTTAGGCGCAATGTCCGTTCGGGGTCACGAGTGTTCTGCAAAAGAGGGCTGCCTGCCAACTTCCGCTATGCCTCGTTAGCGACCGGGATCGCGCGGCAGTGCAATGTCGCGAAGGGCCAACAGGTGACGTTCGAAATGAAAAAGGCCGCCAACCGAGGCGGCTTACTTTTGCACCTCCAGCTCTGCCAGGATTTTCGTGAGCGTCTCAAGCAAGCGCAAGGCGCGGGTCGCTGGGCGACCTTCGCACAGCGCTTCGCTCACCTCTTCAATTTCGCAATCGATACGGGCCCGAACTCGCGAGATCAGCTCGGCGCGGCGCTCCGGGTTGTCGATTAGAATGAGCATGGCGTTGCTTCGCTATCATACAGGCGGCAGCGCTTTGCGCTGCATCGGCGTCAAGGATCGCGACCTTGCGATCGAGTTGCCATATCGTAAGCGTAGCGCCGAGGCCCTTCTGGTTGTTTGTGCGCAGTCTTTGGAGCACCGCTAGAAGAGTCATCTTCAAGGGTGCTCACAATGGACGACCATTCGAACGACATAAGACGATTGTTGTCGCCGCGTATCGAAGTGTATGCTGGCGCAGGCCGGAAGCAGTGGCCGGATAAACTGAAGGCTCAGATGGTCGCTGAAAGCCTCGAGCCGGGTGCGATTGTAACAGATATCGCACGCCGCCATGGCTGCCGCCCCCAGCAGGTGCTGACTGGCGGCGCGGGGCGCGTTCAGGTCAATTGGTGCTACCAGCTTCGGGGGATGCACTATCATTTGTGACGGTGGTGTCGGAAACGTCGCTGTCGGCGGCTGCGGAGCCTTCCGTGTTGCCGGAAGCAGCCGTTGTTACGGTCGAGTTCCAGGGTGCACGGGTAGAGGTACGCGGGACGCCTGGTCTTGCGGTGCTAAGTGATGTGTTCATGGCACTGCGGCGGACACGTTCATGCTGACGGCTCGCGCTGGCCTCATGATTTACGTTGCGACCCGACCTGTAGACTTCCGGAAGGGTGCGCAAGGCTTGGCGCTGTTGGCGAAGGAGACGCTGGGCCATGACCCGATGAAGGGCGTGGCGGTGGTCTTCCGTGCGAAGCGCGCCGATCGGGTGAAGATTGTCGTCTGGGATGGCAGCGGCCTTGTTCTGTATTGGAAGCGGCTTGAAGGCAGCGCCTTCAAGTGGCCATCTGTTGTTGACGGCGTGATGCGGATGAACGCGGCGCAGCTGTCCGCGCTTCTGGCCGGCATGGACTGGACACGCATGCATGCGCCTCGAATCCCGCAGCCGGAAGCACTTGCGTAGGACATAAAATCTCGCTGCGTCGGGGCGCGAAGCATGGCAGACTCGGGCCAATGAGTGATTTGCCTGATGAGCTGCCGAGCGATCCAGCCGAGTTGCGTGCCTTTGCCGCGGCTCTGCTGGATCGCTGTGCCAGGCTCGAGCGGTTGCTCAAGCTGGCAAAAGCTGCGCAGTTCGGTCGATCGTCGGAAAAGCTTGATGCTGATCAGCTGCAGCTTGTTCTAGAGGATATCGATCAGCCCGTTGCGGCTCTCGAAGCAGCCGAGGATCGCGCCGATCCCAAAACACGCGAGAAGAGAGCTTCCGAGCGCAGGGCCAATCGCGGCAAGCTGCCGGAGCATTTGCCACGCATCGTCGAAATCCTGATGCCGGCCGCAACCTGCTGCCCGTCCTGCAAAGGTCATCTTATTGAGATTGGTCGCGACGAGAGTCAAAGGCTCGACGTCGTTCCGGTGCAATACCGGGTGATCGTGACCCGCCGGCCCAAACTGGCTTGCCGTACCTGTCGCGGCATCGTTCTCCAGCACGCTGCTCCGGAGCGACGGTGGACTGCCGACCGAGCGGCTCGTCGCGCATGTGATCGACGCCAAGTATCATTGGCATTTGCCGCTTTAACGCCAGACGCAGATGCTGGCGACGCATGGCATCGCGCTCGACCGCTCCACGCTCGCCTTCTGGGTCGGCTATGCGCCCAGGAATTGAAGCCCTTGTGGCATCGTCTGCGCGAGCTTCTGCTTGTCTCTCCGAAGCTCTGTGTAGATGAGACCCCGGCGCCGGTGCTGGATCCGGGGCGCGGCAGGACCAATCCGGCTACTTCTGGGCGCTGTCGCGCGATGACAGGCCGTGGGCTGCGGATTCCGATGATCGCGCGCAGCTATTCCAATCTGATGCCGCGCAGCATTCCAATCGGATCACGCGCATGTGAAGCCCCCGATCGTTAAAGGCAATTGGCACTATCACCCCAACAGTGCCGTAGCGGCCGGTCAGCTTCGCGGGCAGTCCCGGTCTTCGTCGGGCTGACGATGTAATCAAGGTCGAGGAAGAACCGGCGGGCGACGCATGGAGTCACCGTTCAGTTCGAGCCTGTGAGCATTGTGAAGCAACCGATCAAGTATGGCATCAGCGTAGGTTGGGTCATTTATGAGCTCATGCCATTTGGCAATTGGAAGCTGGCTGGTGACGAGACGGCCGTAGCGGTCCTCAAGGATTTCGAGCAGATGATGCCGGGCATTGGCGTCGATGGCCTGGAGGCCCCAATCGTCCAAAATCAGAAGCTCGACCGCGGTGATGCTCTTCATCCGCGAGGTGAGTCGTCCGTCGCCCCGGGCAAGGTCCAATTCTTCAAACAACCGCGGCAGCCGGGTGTAAAGTACAGAGTGGTTGTCCCGGCAGGCCTTGTGACCAAGCGCACAGCCAAGCCAGCTTTTCCCGACGCCGGTCGGCCCGACAATGGTGCAATTCTCGTGGTTCTTGATCCAGTCTCCCTTGAGCAGCATGTCGAACAAGCGGCGGTCGTCCCACAGCACCTGCAAGATCACATGCTTGCGCTTGAGCTCGCGGGCAATGCGGACCAGTCAGGCTCTGCCACCTTGCGGCGACCCGGCTTCACGCCGGGCACCCCGTACAGCAGTTGCTCCAGCTCGGCGTCGCTTATCGCTTCCGGGACTGGCCCCAGACCCGCGCGCCCAAACCGCTTCAGTGTGTCACGTACCGTCGTCGGCCCGATGCCGACGCGTTCGCCAACCACGCGCGTCGAGAGCCCAGCCTCAAGGCTCAACCTCACAATCTCGCGCACCTGGCGCATGATAACCCTGCTCGTCGGCATCCAATCCTCCCAGCTGCTTCCAGCCGGAGAAATGGCCCAACGATCGGGCCTCACACCATCCGAAACTGCGCGCGATCAAATCGGAATGCTGCGCGGACAATGCTCGGAATGCTGCGCGCGATCATTTCGGAACCCTGCGCGCCATCAAGTCGGTACGGTGCGCACCATCATCTCGGAATCGGCAGGCTATCAATCCAAGCTGTTCAACCCCGAATTTCTGCGCAAGAAAAATCTGCCCATCCCACATTGGATGGGATAGCAACCAGCCATCGAGGAGGCTGCACATCCCTGCGCTCTGGCAAGATCTGCTGGGGGCAACAACGCCAGTCGAGGATCGTCGCAGAATAGTCCGCTCAATCCCAGAGAACAGACGTATGCGCTGTTTCCTGGCCACATACCTCCGTTGAACGAGATCAGCTGCTGGAGGCGACTCTGACATGTGGAGTCTCGTGGTGGCGGATCACTTCCTTGATGATGAAGGCTAGTGCGAGGATGTGGACTAAAGCTGCATCCAGATTGTCGATGCTATCGCGAAGAGCTTGCAGTTCTGGCTGAGTTTCCATTATCCGGGTCCGGCGGTCACATGCGGCTTTATAGGCTGACCTAGATTCGAGATGGGCCCAAGGCAGGAGCTCGTCGATCTGGCTGTTCGGGTGACAGGTGACGATCTTTGTGATGACGTCGGCAAGATAGGCATGCGGTTCGATGCCTACCTGACAGTCAATACCCGCGCCGGGACGGTATGCCGATCAACTCGCATACCGACAGGGATCTGAGGCTTCGGAGAGGGCCTTGCGGCCGACCTGCCTTAGGCCTTCCGAGGACGTCTCGCCCCGGCTAGCGGCTTCCAGGATCTTCGAGGCTACGTGTGCGCGGGCGCCTATCTCGGCTTGAGAAACCGTTTCGCAGACTTCGTCCAGGACCGAGCGCAAAAGTGCAGTCGTAGCAGGATCAAACATAGAGACCCCCGGAGAAAGAGCCATCGGATCGCAACCGGTACAATGTCGAATTCAAAAGAGTTGGAGAAACTCCCAAACTCTACATTTCCGCCAGGATTTGACAATAATCCGAAAACATGTCCCTTCGCTGAAGTCGCGAGATACCTCTATGTCGCAGTGCAGTACGCACAATTGACGGCCGCACTAGGTTCAGCGCCGAACAGTCGATACCATCTCGATAGTTGTCACAAATAGAACGTTTCTCCAATCCGTAGGCAGATTCTTTTCTACCAACTCGGATGAGAGTTTCGTCGCGGCCGAACGCGGTCGCGGTGCGGCGGCTCTGCACTGCAGGGAGCCCGCGTTGTTCTTCCGTTGCGGAGCGCTAGCGCTCCTCGCCCTGTTTGACGCCAGCAAGGCTGAGCCGGGGCATTTGCCCCGGCTCAGTAAGACTGCATCGGTCTGCTCGCGAGAGAGGCGACCGTACATCGCCTGACCCCGCGGCTCCCCTGAAGCCTGCTAGTGAACATTCTCGGGCGAATGCGCGTCGAGTGGATCGCCCTCGATCGAAGTAGATGGTTTCCCGTCTACGCCGATAGGAACGTCGCCCCGCAATGTAATCCGATAGAGCTGTCGGTCGAACTCGAGGCCGAAAATATCGCGCGGTGCCAAGTGCGCTGTCGTCCGATTGTCCCAGAAGGCGATGCTATTGGGGTGCCAGCGGAAGCGGACTGTAAATTCCGGCCGCGTTACATGCTCGAAGAGTAGCTCAAGAAGGTGCTGACTCTCTCGTGGGCTCACTCCAGAGATCGCGTAAAGGAAGCTTGGGCTGACAAACAACACCCGCTCACCCGTCTCTGGAATGACGCGGACCAGCGGATGCTCGCTTACGAGCGGCCGACGCTTGTTCTTTGCGATAAAGTCCGCGGTTGCAGTCTGTCCTTCCGGAGGGCGGAACGAATGAACGCCGCGGAGCGTATCCACAAAAGAACGAAGCGGCGCCGAAAGCGTCCTGTAGGCCTCCGCGAGATTGGTCCAGATCGTATCGCCTCCATAGGGTGGAACAATTACACCCCGCAGGATTGAAGCCGCCGGCGGATTCACGGCTGCAGTAACGTCCGTGTGGAAACCGGTCCAGGGGCGGATAACTTGCTCTCCTTCGGCGCGGGATTTCAAGCGGTCGCGCGCGACAGAGTAGACCTGCGGATACCCTTCGACGAAGCCAAATACGGGATGACCGACGGTTGGCTCGCCGAATGCTTTTGCGAATGCGATATGCTCCTCATGCGACAGCGGCTGATCCCTGAAAAAGATCACCTTCCATTTCAGTAGCGCCGCCTTGAGTTCTTCGAGCACAGGTGGGGGCAGCGGCTCTTTCAGGTTGACGCCTTCGATTTCCGCGCCGATGTGGCCAGTGAGCGGATGAACCGTGATGTTTTGCGGCGCCGCTGCCGGAATATTCGATGCACGCGAGGCCGACTCATGGAGTGTTGATCTAACCATAGTTGCTTGGCTCCTTTGCTGGATGGGTCGTTTCGGTAGGTCTGTAGGATAGGATCGCGGGCGGCCTTATCGCCGTTGCCCTTCGATAATGCGGATTACTGATCGGCCCCGCTAACCGTAGCTTTCGGCTGTTCAAGGGGACGGGGCATCACGCCGTCAGCGTTGTTCTGCCAGGCGATGATCGCATTGAAGCGGCCGTCGAGATACGGCGCGATCTCGATCTTTTGCTTCAGCGCTCCCGTTGCAAACAATCTGTCGGAGATCTCCTGGAAGACCCGAACAGCCTTTGCATCGATGGGATAATACGCGCCATGCCCTGCAGCATCGTCTAGCCACTTGCCTTGCTCGAAGCTCAGGCCTTCCTGCTTGACATAACTGGCGCGTATCCACGCATCGCGATTGACACCCTGCCAATTGTAGAACGCCACCGCGCGGCGCACGAAGTCGGCGATCGCCGGAGCTTTCGCGCGGTCATCGAGCAGGGCCTTGCGAGTGAGTATGACATTGACACCCCAGTTATGCCCGCGGCCGTCAGCGATAATCGGCGGCTTGCCGATCCGGAAATACTGGCCGCCAAGCACGATGGCCGCGTCCACCGACCGCGACGCGAAACTGGGCGCGACTTCAGTACCGGCGAGCGGCACGCCCTTCACAGATGATGCGCCAAGGTCCAGCCCGTTGCTGTGAAGAATGCTGGCCAGTACCATGTGGCGGCCGGAACCTGGAGGATATGCGACCGTCCTACCTTTCAGGTCCGCGACCGTCTTGATCCCTTTGTCGGGTTGTGCGACCAGGTAGTAGTTCTCAGGGCTTCCGGGATTGGCATAAATCGCAATCGCAACCAGGTCTCGAACACCTGCGCCAACTGCGATGGGCAGTGGTGCCTCGCCGATGTAACCGATGTCGACGGCTCCGGAGATGAGCGCTTCCAGCACAGCCGGGCCGCCGTTGAAATTGGCAAATGTGATGGCATACGGAAGTGCCTTATCGACCCCCGACAATGTCCAGGGCGCAGACGCCTGACTTTGTTGCTCGGCCACGATGAGCTTCGTCCGAGCCGGCACGGCGGCCGCGAGTTGCGCTGCAAGGTCCGCCGTGTCCTGAGATATCGCCGGAGCTGCCGTCATGACGGCGGCGAGGCTGGCGGCTCCAAGGAGCATTAGGAGTGCGACAGATCGTCGTTTTCGCGCGTCGTGTTCGCTGTTGCGCAACTGCATGGGTACCCTCCGTACGACCCGAACTGAGTGTGAGGCCGTGCGTCCCACGGGATCATCCGCGCTCGACGCCAAGTTCTGCGAGCAGTCGCCGGCGCAACGCGCCAAAGGCGCGATCGTCGCGCTGCCGCGGTGGCGCGATATCCACGGGCATATCCAGCGAAATGCACCCGTCTGTGAGGACGATGATCCTGTTGGCGAGGGAGATAGCCTCGTCGACATCGTGCGTGACCAGCAGCACAGCGGGGGAATGTCGAACATAAAGGTCCCGAAGAAGTGCGTGCATACGAATCCGGGTCAGCGCATCCAGCGCGCCAAACGGCTCATCCAGCAGAAGCAATTGTGGATCTCGCACCATCGCGCGGGCCAACGCAGCGCGCTGTGCCTCGCCACCTGATAGGGTCCGTGGCCAGGCGTCCGCTTTGTGCTCCAGCCCCACCTCTGCGAGCGCGCGAAGAGCATTCGCCTTGACGGCAGCCGTTTGCGGCAAGCCGATCGTCACATTGCGTAAGGTCGGCAGCCAGGGCATGAGCCGAGGATCTTGAAAAACAACCGCGCGACGGCGCGGAACCCGGACGTATCCTTCCGCCTCCTTGTCAAGCGCGCCGAGCACTCGCAAGAATGTGCTCTTGCCGGAACCGCTTCGACCGAGAAGCGCAACAAACTCGCCCGCTTGCAATTCGACAGACAAGTCGGTGAGGACGGGGCGAACATCGAAGCGTTTGTTGAGCCCTGAGACTATGACGGCTCTACTCGCCGGGGCCGACGACGCGATCCGGGCTTCAAGCGCCATCGAACGCCCTCCGCCACGTCAGAAGATGCTTTTCGATAACGCGGACGAGCGCCAGCGATAACAAGCCGAGCACGGCGTAAACGCTGAGCAGAACGAAGATGATATCGATCCGGAAATACTCGCGCGCGTCGTTCATCATGCGCCCAAGGCCGAGTGGCGCATTGATCGTTTCAGCGAAAATCAAGGCGAGCCATGCCGAGGTCAGCGCGATACGTAGGCCGACCAGAAATCCCGGAAGAGCTCCTGGGAGGATCACTGCCGTAATCAACTCGCGCCGGCCAGCGCCAAAGGTGCGGGCGGCTTCGACCAGCGATGCATCGACGTTTCGGATGGCACCGTAGGTATTGATGTAGATCGCAACCCAAACGCCAAGAGTGATCAGGGTGACTTTCGATTCTTCGCCAATTCCAAACCACGCGATCAGCACGGGCAAGAGTGCAAAATTGGGTACCGCTCGCAGCACTTCCATGTTCGTGTCGACCAGGTTTTCGCCCCACCGCGTGAGGCCGGCGACTGTGGCGCTGATCAGCCCCAGAATTAGTCCGAGAGCCAGTCCCTGCAGAACCCGCTGCACCGAGGCCAAAAGGTGCATCTGCAACTCGTTGGAAGCCAAAAGATCAAGCGACGTCTTTGCCACCATCAGAGGGCTGGGCGTGGTGCGCGGGTCAAAGATGTCTGCCGACGACAATAATTGCCACAGCACAAGCGTCACGGCAGGCCCTGCGAGTCGTTGCAGCCAGCGCGGCGCTTTCGAATCGATTGATGCGCCGACCGGTTCCGTCGTCGGATCGATGAGATCAAGTCCCGCGTCGAGCGCCACTGTGCTGGAAGTAGCTTCGACACGGGAATCGAGCGGAACGTCAGGTGCATTCAGCGTAATGTCGCTCATCATCGGACGGCTCTGAGTTTTGGGTGTGCGCACATCGCTTGCTCACCCAATGGTGCGAGGAGGTCTCGCTCTTGGGAAGTATTCAGGCGCTGAGAGGACAACAGGTGCGGCTCGCTGAGCGCAGCCTACATGACCGGGATGACGGGAGCTGCTCAGAAAGGAAAGCCACCATTCTACGTTCTCGGTCTTGAGCCGAGTTCTTTCTTACTCGGGCTCATCAAGCTGCTGCAACAGATGCTGCAGGGTGAGGCAACAACGATAGCCACAGCGGCATGGTGGTTCAAGCGGCCCGACACGGGACGAGTCAAATAGCAATGCGCATTCCAATTCGCCTCGTAGAGAAGAGCGTTTATCTTAGCAACGCCTGTCGGCGCGGAACGATAAACTCCGCAGCCTCTGAACGTGGCGATGAAGAGATCGCCCCTGCAGATGATCGTCATTCTTCGACCAAGAGACCTTTCAGCAGAACGGGCGGCGGACGCACGAACCGCGCCCGCAACAGACGCGTCGGGGCCTGAGGGCAGGCGTAGACTTTCGAGGCGGGAATGACGACGCTTTCGTCGCGTTCGCGGCGGATACTGTCATGGCGGAGTGCCAACGACTGCATAGTATGCTGCGATCGCGTCGATGGCCCAGTCAGGCATTACGTCGACTCTTCATTGATTTTGCTTGAAGGGGCATGCATTGCCGTTCCTTCGTGTAACGGCAATGGAGAACGGTCCACCCACGACGGTCGGAAAAAGAGACAGCTATTTCATTGACCGTCATGGCTGCGTATCGGATATACAGCTACCAAAGGTAATATCGATGGCTGATGCATAAGAACGGGAGAGACGGTTGCGACTGTATCCCTGCTTCATCGGCTCGTGTCTCCGCCGGGCGGCACCGGGCCGAGCCATGATGCGTTACTCGCTAAGTGACGGCCTTTCAGTGCCAGCAACACAATCACTGTCTCGTAAGAGTGCGCCGCGGACGGTGGCACGTTGAAAGCTCGCCACCCCGCCAAATTCCAGAAGCGTCAGGAGAGCGGAATGACTACACGGTGCCATTGGTCGCGGTGGATTGCGGCCTCATTGGTTGGCGCGATCTATTTCATGTCAACGGCTGCGTCTGCCGGCCCAACCCTGGACAGAATCAAGGCGCGCGGCCTCATCAAAGTCGGTGTTGGCACGACGCCGGGATTTTTCGCGCCGGATAATGACGGGCGTTGGAAGGGCTTCTTCATTGACTACGGACGCGCCCTGGCAATCGCGGTTTTCGGGGACGCCAGCAAGGTCGAGTTCACAAGCTCCTCGCCGCAGCAGCGCCTACCAGCCCTCCAGGCAGGCGAATTCGATGTCTTGCTCTCGGGCGTAACTGTCACCGTTACGCGCGCGTTCAAACTTGGTTTCCATTTCGGACCGACCATTTTCTACGACGGGCAGGGGCTTCTCGTTCGCAAAGACAGCGGCGTGACATCGGCATCTCAACTCGATGGCGCAACGGTCGGCATTCAAAGCGGGACGACTGGCGAGTTGAATATCGCAGATTTCTTCCGTAAGAACCGGCATAAGTTCACGCCAGTGACCATCGAGGATACGAGCGAGTTCGTCTCTGCTCTGGAATCGGGCCGAGTTGACGCGATCACGCAGGACTCCTCCGATCTGGTTGGTAAGCTCACGCAACTGAAGACGCCGAATGACTATGTTCTGTTGCCGGAACGGCTGTCGAAGGAGCCGCTGGCGCCTGCGCTGGCCGGCGGTGATGATCGTTGGCTCGAGATCGTCAATTGGACTGTCAACGCCACGATTCAGGCCGAGGAATGGGGAATCACGTCCGAGAACGTCGACAGCTTCTTAAACTCGGGCGATCCGGCCATTCAGCGCTTCCTCGGTGTAGATCCGTCACTGGCTCAGGCGATAGGGCTTGATCCGAAATGGGCCTACAACATCATCAAAACAGTCGGCAACTGGCGAGATCTTTGACCGCCACCTTAAACCGCTCGGCTGGCAGCGTGGTTACAACAAGCTGTGGAATGATGGCGGCCTCTTGTATTCGCCACCATTCCGCTGACGTCTGCCGCGGATGAAGGCTGCGCCTCAAAAATCGCGTTCGGCGAAGAAACCGGGCATGCGGCACCGGTTCTTTGGTTGGTTCGGTCCCAAACCCGCGCTGCAGCTCGCGATCGTGATTGGTGTCGTCGCATATGTTATCGTGCTCGGCTCCAACATCGCCGCGACCATGGCACGGATCGGGGTAACGCCCGGCTTCGAGTTCCTCGAGCGCGCCGCCAATTTCGAGATCGGTGAAAATATGATCGGCTTCCGTGCGGGCGACAGCTATGCACGGGCAATCGCGGCGGGTCTGCTGAATACTGCCAAGATCGCGGTGCTCGGCTGCTGTTTGGCGACAGTCCTTGGCGTCGCACTCGGCATCATGCGGCTTTCGGGCAATCTGATGCTATCTGGCCTGGTGCGTTGGTACGTCGAGATCGTCCGCAATACGCCGTTGCTATTGCAGCTGTTCTTCTGGACCGCGCTTGCTCACGCGCTGCCGCCGCCCCGTCGTGCCATCACGGCATTTGAGGGGGTGTTCCTGAGCAACCGCGGCGTTTCCGTGCCAGGAGTGATCATAAGCAATCTCTCCGTTGGGACCGCCCTCGCCTCGACCATTGTGTTTGGGGGCTGGTTCTGGCTGGTGTGGCGCGGCTGGCGCGTCAAGCGGGTGGGACTATTGGCTCCGCTGCCTGTGTCATTCCTGAGTATCGTTTCGCTCGGTATAGTGCTGGCGGCAAGTCGCGCAAGCATCAGTATCGAATTGCCGGCCATCAGCGGGTTTAACTTTCGCGGTGGCTTCAGCCTCACGCCTGAATTCGCCGCGCTCCTGGTCGGACTGACCGTGAAGTTCTCGGCGATCATTGCGGAGATCGTGCGGGCCGGACTGCTATCGGTGCGCCCGGAA
Organism: Bradyrhizobium sp. DN3; assembly: GCF_041357655.1. Classification (NCBI taxonomy): domain Bacteria; kingdom Pseudomonadati; phylum Pseudomonadota; class Alphaproteobacteria; order Hyphomicrobiales; family Nitrobacteraceae; genus Bradyrhizobium; species Bradyrhizobium sp. DN3. The sequence continues at coordinate 89,673 of NZ_JAULLN010000012.1, forward strand.
CAATGGGACGCTGCACTAGCGCTCGGACTGCATCGCGGCAACGTCATTCGGTTGGTCGTCTTGCCGCAAGCCTTACGCGTGATCACCCCATTGACGACCTCCAGCTATCTCGATCTCATCAAGGACTCCAGCCTTGCCGTCGCGATCGGCTATCCGGATGTCATGAACATCGTCAACACGGCCGCGAACACGACCGGGCAGGCGTTCGAAGCGCTCCTGATTGTTGTGCTGCTCTATCTTGGCTTGAACCTCACCGTTTCGGCATCAATGAACCTGTACAATAGCAGGGTCGCGCTTCGTGGGGAGGGGGCTGCATGACGGCGAATCGTGATGGGAAGAATGCGTCCAAAAGTGATACGCGATGTTTGTGGCGGCTGCGCAAGGGTCTGTTCGGAACTTGGCTGAATTCAGCAATCACAGTTGTGATAGGTCTCTTCGCGCTCTGGAGTCTGCCGCCGCTTCTCCGCTGGCTACTGCTTGACGCGACCTGGCACGGAACATCCGCGGACTGCCAGGCCCATGACGGCGCATGCTGGGCCTTTGTTGCAGCGAAGCTGCGCTTCATCCTCTTCGCCTTCTATCCGCTCGAACTGCAGTGGCGCCCATTGGTTGTCTGCCTCCTGGTCGGAGGCTTGCTAGCGGTTACGGCGGTGCCGCGATTCTGGCGGCGCGAACTCGTAATCAGCTGGCCGTTCGTCATTCTCCTGTGCTGGCTGTTGATGGCCGGCCTACCGGGTCCTTCGCTAGTTTCGACGAACCAGTGGGGCGGGCTGCCCGTGACCCTGCTGGTCTGGGCCGTCTGTTTCGCATTATCTATTCCGTTCGCGATCCTGCTATCGCTGGCACGGCGATCGAGGATGCGAGTGCTTCGGCTGCTCACAATAGGCTACATCGAATTCATGCGCGCGATCCCGATGGTCGCAGTCCTCTATTTTGCGACCTTGATCCTGCCAATGGCGCTGCCGGTGGGCATCTCGATTGACAAGATGCCTCGCGCGATGATCATGATTTCGTTGTTCTGGACCGCCTATATCGCTGAGGTCATGCGGGGCGGTCTACAGGCCGTTCCCATTGGCCAGGAAGAGGCCGCCTCCTCGCTGGGATTGAGCTATTGGCGCGCGATGCGGCTTGTTATCCTGCCACAGGCGCTGCGCCTGGTGATCCCGGGCCTCGTCAACCAGGCGATTGGGTTCCTGTTGGCGACGTCGTTGCTTGCGGTGATCGGCATAGTTGACGTTCTCAACGCGGCGAAGGCTGCTGCGACCGATCCGAGCTGGCTCGGGTTCTATAAGGAGGCCTTCTTGCTCGCGGCTGGGCTCTATTTCGTGATCGGCTATGGTGGATCGCATTACAGCCGCTGGCTCGAGCGGCGCCTCGCACCGCCACGTTGAGGGGCCGTCCGCAAAATTCAGCACCGGGTTAAGTGAAGGCGGCACCGGGGCATAGGATTGCGTTATCTACGACTTGCGCGTGGACTTCTTCCTAACCCAAGTTTGCGCTACGTCGCGCCGACGAGCAGAGAGATGGTTGTTATCAGCTGCTGTTGATTGACGAGTGCAAATCCCACCATCCAAACAACTGGCCCAATCAGCCGATCTCGATCGGGCGGGCGTAGAGCGACGTCTCAAACTCCCGTCAACCTAGAGCTACGAACTACTCGGCCGCTTCCGGTGGGACCGGCAAGGCGGTGATCGACTTTATCTTCTCCATGGCAAAGCGCGAGCTGACGTTCTTCAGCGGCACGGCGCTGATTAGCTGTTTGTAGAATGCGTCATAAGCTTGCATGTCCGTGACAACGACGCGCAGCATATAATCGATGTCACCTGCCATGCGGTAGAACTCCATCACCTCGGGCATCGCACTGACCGTTTCCGAGAAGGCCCTCAGCCAAGCCTCCGAATGATCCGAGCTCTCAACTGACACGAACACGGAAATCCCTAGCCCGACCTTGTTCTGCTCGACCAGCGCGACCCGCTTCAGGATAACGCCGTCAGCCTCGAGGCGCTGGATGCGCTTCCAGCAGGGCGTGGAAGACAGCCCGACCCGTTCCCCAATCTCAGCAACTGATAGGGAAGCATTTTCCTGAAGTACCGTCAGGATCTTGCGGTCGATGACATCGAGACGCCGGCTAAGTGCAGGAAATTGGAGGGCGATATCGCTCATTTTAAGCAGACTTCGTTAAGGTCGTACGGGGGATGAAATACGGCCGCCACCGTCGCGGGGAGAGGGCCGAAGAGGAAGATCTCATGGAAATCATCGGTATGGTCATCATGATCATGCGAATGGGCGTCATTGGGATGCCAGTTCCATTGGCGGAGACGTTCAAGAATGGTCAGGAGCAATGAATGCAGTGAGGCCAGATAGGTCATATTCGTCTTAGGGGTGGTCAAATGAGGAGACGAGCATCAAGCTATCACGCTCTAGGCGACGTTGAACATAGCACCATGCGTGTCGGGCAAAGTTTGGTGAGATCATTCTGAGCTCGCGGATCTTCTGAGAAGCGCGTTTCAAGACGTCTGCACGCCGGAGATATTTCGTTGCTGTCGGCGCATGAGGCGATGGGCTCTCGCAGCGTCGCAGTAGCTCAGACCCGGCGGTCGTGGGCCCTGATCGTGTCGGTCCCTGATGTCTCGCAAGCGTTCCCTCTCCTGAACGGAGAACAGGGCCGAGCAGCCGATTTGCTTGCCGCGGTCCCGTGAGCGCAGGCGGGGCCCGTGACACTGGAAAACGAGATATCGTCATTCCCGGCGGTGAGGGATGTAGGGCAGTGTCGGCGCAAGCGCGCTGTGTAATTGAGCTAGTCAACATGATGGTTTGGATCGCGTTCCTTCTAGAGCAAGCATTGACGCCGAAGCGAACGTTGTATCGGGAAGCGAACAACGTAGGTTTCATTTCATTGACTAGTCGGTCTTCACCCTTACGATTGCGCGACATGGAAACTGTCTTTTGCGAACGCCGCAGCGATGGATCGTACCGAGTCGCCGACATGAAGCAGAGCCGAACGAAGTACCCTGCGATCGGAGCTGAAGAGCCATGAGCGGGGACAGGCTCTTCCTCCTCAAACCCGGATTCGCGGATGCGGCGCATCCTGGACGCTTCTTCATCTGTCCGCACTGCAACGCAATTGAGGGCCTCCTAGCATCCTTTCCAGGCCTGGCCACGCAGATTGAAGTTCATCGCTTGTCCTTTGCGAAGCCGAGAAATGAGATCGTCGATGTCTTGGGCGAGCAGCATCAGTCGCTTCCGGTCCTCGTCTTCGACCAGAGTCAGCCCGTGCCAGAGGACGCAAGCATCGCCAATGGATGGCGCTTTATCGATTCATCCGAGCGCATCCTGCGATACTTGGCCGATCGATATACCTTCCCTTACGTCCACCAATAGGCATCCGGCATATTCGTGTCGCATGCGAGGTGCTGATGGGGAGGTGCCAAGACTTGAGCGATGAAGTTCAGCTCCCGGGGGCGGCGGGAGAGTTCTGAACGTGAAGGCCAGCGGTATCGTCGGCCGGGGGTTCGGAACGGATGATCGCGTGGGCGCACGGCGGGGTTGAGCTCACGGTTGCGCCAGGACTTCATGTCGCCGCCATCGAGCCGATCGGGAATTACGCATTACGGCTGTCGTTCTCCGACGGGCACGACCGAGGCATCTATCCCTGGTCCTATCTGCGTGAACTCGCAGAACGGCAGCCAGCCTAGGTCGCGAGATGGATGAGATCAATCAAGGTCTGATGGAAGTTGCCTGCGACGTTCTGGTGATCGGCGGCGGGACGGCCGGGCCGATGGCGGCATATAAGGCCAAGCGGAGGAATCCCGCGGCGCGCGTTGTCCTGCTGGAAAAGGCCAACGTCAAACGCTCGGGCGCGATTGCAATGGGCATGGACGGCTTCAATAACGCGGTCATTCCCGGCTATGCCACGCCCGAGCAATACACCAAGGAAATCACCATTGCCAATGACGGCATTTGTGATCAGGCGCCGGTCTACAAATACGCCTCACGCTGTTTCGACATCATCCAGGAGCTCGATCGTTTCGGCATCAAATTCCAGAAGAACGAGAACGGCGATTTCGACGTCAAGAAGGTGCATCATCGGCTCCTACGTGCTGCCGATGCCGAATGGCGATACCGTCAAGAAGGCGCTATACCGGCAGTTGCGTCGCGAGAAGGTGCTGATCTCCAATCGCTATATGGCAACGCGTCTGCTGACGGGGCACGACGGCGAGATTGCGGGCGCGATCGCGGTCTCAACCCGCAGCGCCGAATTCCTCGTCTTGCGCGCAAAGACCGTGATTCTCTGCGCTGGTGCGGCGGGTCGGCTTGGCCTGCCTCAGTCAGGCTATCTCTGGGGTACCTACGAGAACGCCACCAATTCCGGCGACGGCTAATGCGATGGCCTATCACGCCGGCGCGGGCCTAGCGAACCCAGATCAATCCACGGCGACTACTGGTCCGACCAGATGATGCAGGAGTTCTATAACGAGTTGCAATCCGGCAAGGGTCCGGTGTTCCTGAAGCTCAATCATCTGCACAGCGACACCATCGGCAAGATCGAGGCCGTGCTTCATAATGTCGAACGGCCGTCGCGCGGGCGCTTTCATGATAATCGCGGCACCAATTACCGCGAGCGTATGATCGAGATGCATATTTCCGAGATCGGCTTCTGCTCAGGCCATAGCGCATCCGGCGTCTATGTCGACGAGTTCGCGCGCACCACGGTGCCAGGCCTCTATGCGGCCGGCGATATGGCGAGTGTGCCGCATAACTACATGCTCGGCGCCTTTACCAACGGTGCGGTTGCCGGGGAGCATGCCGCCGAATTCGCAGCTAATATCGATCTTCCCAACTATGACCCTGGCGATGTCGCACAGGAGCGCGACCGTGTGCTGGCGCCGACGAAGCGGGAGGACGGGATTCCGCCGAACCAGCTCGAATACAAGACGCGGCGCTTCGTGAACGACGATCTTCAGCCGCCCAAGGTCACGGCGAAGATGAAGCTGGGGCAGGCGCGCTTCGCCGAAATCCGCGACGATATGGAAAATGCGATGATGGTACGCGATGCGCACGAACTGATGCGTTCGCTGGAGGTCGCCTCGATTCTCGATTGCGCCGAGATGGCGGCGTTCGCCTCGCTGTTCCGCACCGAGAGCCGCTGGGGACTCTACCACCACCGCGTCGACTATCCCGAGAAGAACGACGACGACTGGTTCTGCCATGCGATCCTGCGCAAACAGAACGGGCGCATGACCGCAGAGAAGCGGGCGATCGCACCCTATATTGTCCCAATCGACGAATCCGAGCGGTCGGCTTACGACCGCCAGCGCATTCGCCAGCACGCCTAAAATATGGAATCCATATGCCGATTGCTCACACGCCCACAACCGTTCCGGTTGTCATCGATGAGGCCAAGTGCATCGCCGACAAGGGCTGCACGGTTTGCGTCGACGTCTGCCCGCTCGACGTGCTCAGGATCAGCGATCTCACCGGCAAGGCCTACATGAAGTATGACGAATGCTGGTACTGCATGCCCTGCGAGGCCGATTGTCCGACCGGCGCCGTGACCGTCAACATTCCGTATCTGTTGCGCTGACATGACCGCATTCGAGCCATTCGAGTCCTTCGGCGATCTCGACGAAATCTCGGAGCGACTGCAAAGCCACGACCCGTCGATCCGCCGTCTCGCAGTCATCGAGCTCGTGGAGACGTCGACAGATGAGGCCGTGCCTCTGCTGGCGCGGGCGGCGGGTGACGCCGATGCGGGGGTCAGGCTGCAGGCCGCGCGTGCGCTGGAGACTTTGATGGCGTCGACGTGGCCAAGGCGCTGGTTGGCGTTCTGATCGATATCGTAACCGACGTTGCCCGGGCGGCTGCGGATAGCCTGGCTGAGCTGCGCGACCCCACAGCCAGCGCCATCCTGCTACCGCTCGTGACACATCCATGCGCCTTGGTACGGACCGCGATCTTTTGTGCCTTGAAAGCGCTCCAGGTCGGCGGTTCGCTCGGGCCTGCCGTCGCCGCGCTCGATGATAGTGACCCTGCGGTGCGTGCGCAGGCGGTCGGCGTGATCGGCTATCTCAAGCTCACCGAAGCGCTGCCCTCGCTGATCCATGCAACCAAGGACGACATCCCGATGTCAGGCTTGCCGCGGTTGATGCGCTATCATTTGCGCGAAACGAGGCCGCCGCCCAGGCGGCCGCCGACGCGCTCTCGGATCAAGAATGGCAGGTGAGGGTCGTCGCCGCCGAGACAATCGGACGCATTGGCCAGGCCTCGGTGACAACATCGCTCACCGGCGCGTTGAACGACAGATATTGGCAGGTTCGTCAGAAAGTGTTGCAAAGCCTGGGCAAGCTCCGGTTCCGGGGAGCGGTGGGTGCCATTATTCCCTTCCTCGATGACGAGCTACCGTCGCTCCGCAAGGAGGCCGCCGCCGCGCTTGGCGAGATCGCCGATCCCGCCGCCCGCGATGCCCTTGTCGCACGCGCACGCGACGATGATCCGGACGTGAGGAAGACCGTAAGCTGGGCGCTCCAACAGATTGCGGCGCGCTAGTCCTTGAACAGGATCTTCTTGAGTTGATCGATCCGATCGATACGGATGGTGTTACCCTCGATGCTGATGATGTGCTCGTTCTGAAACCGCTTCATCATCATCGTGACCCATTGGCGCGTGGAGCCGACCATTGCAGCGATCTGGTCGTGGGTGGCCTTGCGGTTGATGACGACTGTGTTGCCATCTCCAATTCCGTAGAGTTCAGCAAGATTCAATAGATATTGCGCCAGCCGCTCGATCACGGAACGCGTGCCCAGCATCTGCGCCATCGAGGAGTAGCACTTGCCCTTCGCGATCAGCCCATCGATCATGGCCAGTGCGAAAGATGGGATCTGCAGAAGGAGCTTCTGCAATGTGCGGCGGGACAGGGCGATGATCTCGCAGTCCTCAACGGCGACGCCGGACCACATGTGCACTCCGAATCCCGAGATCTCTGGCCCTCCGACGAAATGTCCGGCCGTCCAGTACGCTAGCGTTATCTCCCGCCCGGAAGGGGCAGTGTAGTAGACCCGGACCTGGCCGCGGCTGATGATGAAAATCCCGTCATGGTATTCGCCCTGGCTGAATACCATCTCGCCCTGCCGAGCGAAAACGGCTCGCCCCGCGGCCAGCACCTGTGCTCTTTCGTCGCTCGACAGGCCTTCAAGAAAATGCGCGCCCAGATTAAGGCCATCGACGCTTTCGCTCATGAACAGCGCAGTTTCAATGTCTGCCACGCGGGTGGCAGTTCTCGCGGCAGCGCTCAGCTTGGTGGGCCAGTCAAGCTGAACGGTAGCGCCACTTCGCGCAATCGGGTTTTCAGTCCAAGCGTCCTTGAATGTGGTCATTGCTGTCCGTTCGGCCTGCAGTTCGCGCGTAGCTAAGGCGGACGAAAACACAAAGTCCACATCTTTGATTGCGCTGAAATGCACTTGGCAAACTGATCCGCAAAACGGGCTGGCGAAGAAATGATTCATCTTCCCATGGCGGTGCAACTAGAAGGAAATTCAACGCGTCTTCACTCGTGCATTGCGACGGAATTGGGACATCGCGAGCCGAGCAGGACCCAACGCAAGTAATTGCTTCACCGGCCGCCCCATCGGCTCAAGAGTTCGCTCCTGAGGTGCCGGGGGGCAGTCTGCCGGCCGCGCGCAATCGAAAGAGAGAGCCAATGATCTCGTCCAAACTCGTGAGGATGACCGCTGCTGTCGCCGTTGCTGCGATTGGCATGACGGGCGTATCGCGCGCGGAAACTATTCGCGTTGCGGTTGGGACGCAGGATACGACGATCAATTGCGCGACCGGCGGCCTTCTGATCCGAGAGTTGAAGCTCCTCGAAAAATTCCTGCCGCGCGATGGCAAGTACAAGGACGTCACCTACGACATCCAGTGGAAGAATTTCACCAGTGGCGCGCCGCTGACCAACGAAATGGTGGCGGGCAAACTTGATTTCGGCGCCATGGCGGATTTTCCGGGATCGCTCAACGGCGTGGCCTTCCAGAAGGCCGGTCGCCGCAGCCTGTTCATCAGCGTGCTGTCGGGCAGCACCAAGGGCAGCGGCAACGGCATTGTGGTGCCGGCGAGTTCGCCGGCGCAGTCGATTGCCGATCTGAAGGGCAAGACGATCTCCGTTCCCTTCGCGTCGACCTCCCATGGTATGCTGCTTCGCGCCATCGAGGCCCAGGGGTGGAATCCACAAACCGACGTCAATATCATCACACAGGCACCTGAAGTCGCCGGTCCCGCCCTGCAGGCAAACAAGATCGAGGCGCACGCAGACTTTGTGCCATTTGCGGAGCTGTTCCCGTGGCGCGGTTTTGCGCGCAAGATTTTTGACGGTTCGCAGGCGAACGCCCCGACTTTCCACGGTTCTCTCGTCGATGCCGAATACGCGGAGAAATACCCGGAGATCGTCGTCGCCTATCTTCGCGCCGCTCTTGAGGCCGATCGCCTGATCGCGGAAGAGCCGGAGAAATACAGCGAACTGGTTGCCAAAGTGACGGGCATCGAGTCCGAGGTGGTCTACTTGTTCCATGGACCGCTTGGCTTACAGACGCGCGACGTGACCTGGAAGCCGGAATACCGGCAGGCGGTCGCAACCTCGATTCTGACGCTAAAGCACCTGAAGCGCGCCGACAGCGATCTTGATATCAGCCAGTTTGTGACCGACAAGTTCATCCGCACCGCACTCGCACAGGCAGGCCGTGATTACGACGTCGAATTGAAAAACTATGCCCAGCTTCCCCTGACGGCCAAGGATGCGGCGACCGGAGCTGATATCACCGATTTCAGCCGCGTGGCGCAGATCTGGGTCAAGGACGAGCCTCAGGTGCTCCACTATAGCTCGCCCGAGAATGCCTTGAAGGCCCTGGCGGCGCTGGAGAAGGAGGGCAAGGCGGTCCGCGTGGTCTATGCCCAGGACCGCGAGAGCGGCATCAAGCTGTTCGCGAACCAGGCCTGGTTCGCTCGTGCACCCAAGGGGGAGCTCAGCGCTTTCCTGCTCAAAGACGGTGCCGAGAAGTGGGCGAAAGAGCACGGCGGCCAAGTGGTCGATTACGCCGGCGCGCGCGAAGCCCTCGTCGTGAGTCGGTAACGATGACATCTCGACGACGCAGCGCGGGCGGGCGGCAGGCGTGGCGCTGGCTCGTGCGCTGTTTCTCAATCGTTGTCTGCATTGCGCTTTGGCAGCTTGCCTCGACGCTGCATGTGAATCTCGGCGTCGTGACGTTTCGCAACGTGCCGCCGCCGACCGAGGTGGTGCAGTCGGCGATCGTTCTCTTGAAGTCGCCGAAGCTGCTGGCGCATGTCACGAGCAGTTTGTGGCGGGTGTTTGCGGGGTATGGGGCCGCAGTGGCGATCGGAATAGCCCTTGGCTTTGCGATTGGCCGGTCGCGAGCCGCCAGCGACCTTTTGCTGCCGCCGCTCGAACTGCTGCGCCCGATTCCGGCCGTTGCGTGGATACCGCTGTCGATCCTGATCTTCCCGTCGTCCGAACTGTCGATGATCTTCATCACCTTCATCGGCGCGCTGTTTCCGATCATCCTGAACACCGTGCATGGCGTCGTCAATATCGACCGCAGGCTGGTTGCCTCCGCACGAAGTCTCGGAGGTACGCCGGCCGCGATCCTGTGCGAGATCGTGCTGCCGGGCGCGGCGCCCAGCATCGTGACGGGCCTCGCCATCGGCATGGGCACCTCCTGGTTCTGTCTCGTCACCGCGGAAATGATCTCGGGCCAGTTCGGAATCGGCTATTATACGTGGGAGGCCTATACGCTGCAGAACTATGCCGACATCATCGTGGGCATGCTGGTCATCGGTCTGCTCGGGATGGGCAGCAGCTGGCTCCTGACGACACTCGGGCAATATTTTATGCCATGGCGGCGTCCGGCGGTGGCACGATGAACGTTCGCGTGTCTGACATCGCAGCACAGAGGGTAGGCCGGATCGACGTCGGCCAGGTCTCGATCTCGCTTGGCGAGAGAGCCGAGGCCTTTGAGGCGGTCCATGATCTCGACTTCACGGTTGCTCCGGGCGAGCTCGTCTGCATCCTCGGTCCGTCCGGCTGCGGCAAGTCGACCCTGCTCGGAGCGCTTGCGGGGCATTTGCAGGCGACAAGGGGACGATTGACCGTCGACGATCAGCCGATCCTGGGTCCAAGTCCGGATCGGGGAATTGTGTTCCAGCAGCACACGCTGTTTCCATGGAAGCGGGTCCGCAACAACGTAGAGTTTGGGCCGAAGATGCGCGGCGTTGCCAAGGCCGCGCGGCGTCGTGCCGCGGACGAAATTCTGAGGTTGGTAGGTCTTGAGGGATTCGAGCACTTCTACCCATCGCAGCTGTCCGGCGGCATGCAGCAGCGGGTCGAGATAGCGCGGGTCCTTATCAACCAGCCGCGGGTTTTGTTGATGGACGAACCATTCGGCGCGCTGGATGCCCAGACGCGCAGCCTGATGCAGGAGGTGCTGCTCGACATTTGGACCAAGATACCGACGACGACCGTGTTCGTCACGCATGATATCGAGGAAGCCTTGTTTCTGGCCGATCGGATCATCGTCATGAGCGCGAGGCCGGGACGGTTCATCGACGACATCCGCCTGCCGTTTACGCGGCCGCGGCACAGCGAGCTTGTCACCGAGAGCGAGTTTGTGCGTCTCAAGCGAGACGTGCTCAACCTGCTGCGGCGCCCGGCGAATGGGTTGCCATTGCCCCGGCTGAGTCCGCTCGGGATGGGCGCCGGCTAGATCTACCCCGGAATGCGCATGGCGCGATGGCGGGACAGACCGCCACCGCGCCAGTGTTGCGCTCTCTCTCTCGGGAGGGTGTGGCGCGTTCAGCCGCTTCAGACCGTCACCTTGCTGCCGTCGAAGCGTGTGAAGGAAAAGCCCTCGAACGGCTCGCGGAAAGTGAGGCGCTCGTCGCGCAGAATGCTGATAGCGAGCTCTTCGCCCAGCGCCAGCGAGGAGGAGAAGTCCGAGCGGAAATGGATGCCGGCCCAATCGCGGCCAATGCCATAGTTCCACGCGAGCTTGTTGAGTTCGCCGCCGATCGTCAACGGCGGGCCCTCATAGGGTGTCAGCCTGGTCGGATCCTTCGGGTCCGGCTGCACCGGATTGGGAACGATGGCATTCTCGTCATAGAACGCTTTCAGGATCGTAACCGAGGCCGCAGCGATCTGAGAGGCGCCACCGGGATAGCTTGAATGGATCGGCGCGCCCTCTGGATAGACGTGGGAGAGGAGGTGCGTGCCGTATTTCGCCACGCTGCGCGCCAGTGCCTGTGAATTAAGGACGTCAGCATGGATCGGGTAGTCTGTCTTGTTTGCGAGCCGGTGGTGAATCAACCCAGCATAGGCTTCCGGTCGGAGCGTGCGATGAATGAAAAATTTTTGCCAGTAGGCAACGCGGATCGCGCGTGAGGCCGTGTAAGGCAGCAGTCCCTGGATGTAGGGCAGCGCAAATGTATTGGAGGCTCCGACTTGGGTCTTCGATTTGAGATATGGATTGCTCGGTGCGAGCGGCGTTCCGAAGCCGCCATAGCTTGGGTTCGTCTTGTCGGCGGGTGTGCCGAGCAGCAGCGCCGCGGCCCAGAAAGTTGCCGAGTTGTTGTGGACGTATTCGGCGAGATCGCGGCCTGTCGCGATGAAGCGCAACGTCGGATCGAATTTTGGCGTCTTGCCCGAGAACTTTCCGTTCTGTACCGTGAGCCATTCGTCATAGTCGGTCAAAAAGGTGCTTTCCAGCGTGACGGTCCTGATTCGGGCAGGAATATGCTGCGCGCCATGCGGCGCGTCCCTCAGCGCGAATTGCGAGATATAGGGGCCTTCCAGAGTGCCGGGCGGAACCACGTAGCGTCCGGTGCGACCCGTCGGGTCGGACTTATCGAGATAAAGGGCGGTGCCGCGGAACAGCGTGTGTGGCGTCACCTTCCCGGCGGCGCGGGGACCATTGAAGCCGGTAAGCTTGTTAAGTTCGTCGACGGCGGCAAGAATATCCTTGTTGTCGGTATTGTCAGTGAATGCCGTGAACGGCACGTCGCGCAACAGCGACTGCCAGTAAAGCTCAACGATGTCGGCGGCACGCGTGGGGCTTTCGAGTGCCGGCGCCGGAGGAACCGCGAACTGCGCCGGGTTCAGCCCCTCGAGACTGACGGCAAGCGTGCCGATCGGGTTGAGCTGCTTGCGGGTGCCACCGAGCGGTATGGCCTCGAACAGCGCGGGATCGCCGGATGCATAGGCCTTGAGGGAAGCTTTGAAGGCGGCCGGGTCGACTTCGCCGCGGGCATCGTGCGGCAAACCTCGAGTGTCGGAGCCGATATGGTTCGGGTAGCGCTCCTCATCGCCGTTGGTCGGGTGCGGCAGAACAGGTGCATCGCGATTGGCTTGCGCTGCGGCGACGCGGATCTTGAAGGCGCGTTCGCGAAACGCATCATCGCTCGAGGACGGCCCTTCACCGGCTCCAGCTCTCGGCCTATCCTCAGCGCTGGCGAACGCATCAACGCTTGTAACTGAGAGAAGCGCCACGCCGCCAGCAAGGCCGAGGAATCTGCGGCGCTGTTCGTCGGCGCCGTCATCAATCGGCGAGGCGGCAGCGCTAGAAGCGTCGAAGTTGTCTGTCATGCGTATCTCCTGATGAACGTCAAGCCCAGAATGGGATACGCTGCGAACGCTAACACGCACACCTGCGCTTCTCACTGAACTATAATACCAAAGATTGTATGAGCCCGGTGTGCTTCTACTCGCGGACCCAAGTCAGGGAGAGCGAATTCGTTTCGTGTGTCCTGGTCGTGCATTGACGTAGCGCAGGGCTCGAGGAGGCATCGAGAACTGAAAGAACCCTGGCGCTCGCTCATTGCGGATGGCTGGTGTCTCGCGACGACGCAAGCCTAGCCTCGCGGTGTCGAGTAGACGGCTCAGACTCTCCGCGTATTCATTTAGACCGCGACGTGCAGTGCGGGTCCTACGCTATGGCTTTGACCGCGGTGGAGTACTCACTCGACGGCCTCGCCAAGCCGTAGTGGTCGCGCAAGGTCGTTCCGGTATACTCTGCCCGGAATAGGCCCCGCTTGCGCAGGATCGGAACCACCTGCTCTGCGAACGTGTCGAGGCCCCCTGGAAGCCAGGGCGGCATCACGTTGAACCCATCGGCAGCGCCATTCTCGAACCACGTCTGGATGTTGTCTGCGATCTTCTCCGGCGTTCCGGCGATCACCCAATGCCCGCGAGCGCCGGCGAGCCGCTGGACCAATTGCCGAATCGTCGGCTTTTCGCGGTCGACGATGTCAACGACCAGCTTGAACCGGCTGGCGACACCTCGTGCGCTGCTCGTGTCAATCAGATGGCGCGGGAATGGACCGTCGAGATCGTAGCTGGAGAGATCGAGTCCCAGCATCTGGCGAAGCTGAGCCAGCGAATATTCCGGCTGGATCAGCTCGTTGAACTCGTCATGCAGGCGATCGGCCTCGATTTGCGTACTGCCGATGAAGGGACTGATGCCGGGAAGGATCTTGATCTGATCGGGGCTGCGGTCGAAGGCGCGTGTCTGGCGCTTGATGTCCGCATAGAACTCCTGGGCGCTTGCGAGCGTCTGATGTGCGGTGAAAATCGCTTCGGCAAATTGTGCGGCAAAGGCACGGCCGTCGTCGGAAGATCCGGCTTGCACATAGACCGGCCGTCCCTGCGGCGTGCGCGAGATGTTCAACGGTCCGCGGACGCGAAAGTGCTTTCCGACATGATTGACTGCATGGATCTTACTCGTTTCGGCGAACACGCCCGAGACCGGGTCATTGACGAGCGCATCATCCTCCCAGCTATCCCAAAGCCTGGTGATGACATCCAGATATTCCCGCGCGCGTTCATAGCGCTCGTGATGCGGAGGATGTTCGGGCAGCCCAAAATTCTGGGCCGCCTGCGGCGCCCCGGTGGTCACGATGTTCCAACCGGCGCGACCGCGGCTGAGATGGTCAAGTGAGGCGAAAAGGCGCGCCAGATTGTACGGCTCGGTATAGGTGGTCGATGCCGTCGCAATCAGTCCGATGCGGCTGGTTACGGCTGCGATCGCGGCGAGCCAGGTGATTGGCTCGAAACGGAAGCGCTGGGCATACCGGACGTTGTCGGCCAGGGCCGGCCCATCGGCGAAGAAGATGGCATCGAATTTATGGGCTTCAGCCCGCTGCGCGAGCTCCTGATAGTAGGTGATGTCGAGAATGCGGTCGGCTGCCGAACCCTTGTAGCGCCACGCCGCCTCGTGGTGACCGCCGGGATAGAGGAAGAGGTTGAGGACAAGCTGCCGCTGATTGTTCATGGGTGTCTTGCTCGGGTTTGTTGGCGGAGGCCTATGATCCGGTGCTCGACGCATCCGGTTTGCGCGCAAAAGCAAAGCGCAAGTACCTTTCGAGACGCAGCCCCTCAGGGACGCGCTTGGCCTCAAGCAAGTCCGCAAAGATGACCCGGATCCGGTCCCGTTCGGACTGCGAAAAACAATCCAGGAAGTTGCCAAAGGCGCTCGCTTCGGACCACTTCAGAACGGCATCAGCGTCCTCGTACAGGTCTGACAACGAACGCAGATTGCTCCGGTATTCAATGAGACCAGCGTCCGCGAACAGGATCCTCAGCTCGTCCTCGTCCGTTCCCAGCACGCGATGCGCCTCGCCGCCGCGGTCGGCAAAGCCGGCCTGGACTATTGCTTCGCCAAGCAGGATCCGGGTTTGGTGAGGTTTCGACGGATCCTGAATATTCAGCCCGAGCCGGCCGCCCGGCTTGAGAACGCGATGGATTTCTTGAAGCGTGCGGGGCTTATCCTCGATCCAGTGAAAGACGCTGTTCAGGTACACAGCATCAAATTCGCCGGTCTCGAAGTGCGAAAGGTCCTCGGCCCGGCCAACCGAGAACCTCAGGTTGTCTGATTGCCGAAGCTGAGCGATGGCGATGCGGTTCTCCAGGGGATCGATGCCGACGACGTAGCCTTCGGGGCCAACGAGGCCAGCGACGAATTCCGCTAGCCGGCCGGTGCCAGCGCCGACGTCCAGAACGCGGTCTCCTGCCTTTAGTGCGAGCGGGCCGATCAGGAACTTGCCGTGATGGAATTGGAGAATACCGGCTTGCTCGTAGCTGCGAGCAAGCTCCGGCGTGTCTTGTTCGAGGCTTATGACGCCGAGGTCCGACATCGTGAATTCCTCCGCCCGCAAGACGGCCGCATCGCGCGGTCCGATCAGCCAAACTCTATGCCGCGGTCGGTTCGAATGTCGATGAAATGGCTTTACGTTGTTGTCCGCGGCGCGAGCATGAATTTGCGCAAAACACGGTGAACTTAGACGAGAGTAAAGTCATCTGATGCACCGCGACGCATCGGTCCTGCTGCCTCAAGTGACGTCCAGGTTGGGTGCGAAAGCTCCTTCGATCGAGATCTTTCCATACCGGTGACGCTAACAACGCGATCTTCGTGCGGGCGCGCAAACAAAGCTGCTTTCATTTCATTGACTGCACGCTTTTACGATTTGACAGTATCTTATGCTACAACGATGCCGGGTGTCATACATGCCTCAGTCCGATACTGATTTTGCTGCACGCGAAACTCTCCGCCTGATCGGGCCCGATCCGCAGAACTGGGTGCCTGATCGAGAGGGTATCGACCACAACGTCGTGATCGTCGGCGGCGGACAGTCCGGGAGCGCATTCGTCTTTGCTTTACGGCGCGCAGGCATTGGCAAGATCGCGGTGATTGATGCCGCCAACAACGGCGGAGCGTCGGGCCCGTGGCTGACGAACGCGCGCATGCACAAGCTGCGGACGCCGAAGAACCTGCCCGGTCCCGAACTCGGGTTGCCAGGCCTGAGCTTCCAGGCGTGGTACGAGGAGCGCCACGGTGCCGGCGCCTACGAGGCGCTGGATCGCATCCCACGGCTGGACTGGGCCGCCTATCTCGCTTGGTACCGCAAGGTGCTTTCGATCGAAGTGCGCTATCAGACGCGGCTGATTCGCATCGAGCCGGCCGGCAGTCATTTGCGCCTCCATCTGGAGCGGGGAGGTGCAATCACGACGGAAACGACGCGGAAGATCATTCTCGCCAGTGGCTTCCGCGGCAATGGCGGTCCCTATCTGCCGGAGGTCCTGCGCGAGCTGCCAGGCAAGCTCTATGCACACACCGCCGATGCGATCGATTTCGAGAGCTTGCGGGAGAAGTCGGTCGCCGTGCTCGGCGGTGCGGCCTCCGCCTTCGATGCGGCCGCGGTCGCTCTGGAAAATGGCGCGCGGGAGGTTCACCTGTTTGTACGCCGTGACAAGCTCGCCTCGGAGCCGGTGATCCGGACGCGCGGCTATCCCGGCGCCTACGACAATTACGGCGCGCTCCCCGACGCTTTGCGCTGGCAACAGGCCGTTCGCTACCGGCGCGCCGGATCGACGGCCCCACCCGACGCGATCGCGCGCGCCGTGAAGTTTTCAAACTTCCGCCTGCATCTTGCAGCCCCCTGGACATCGGCAAAGACCTTCGGCTCACGACTTCTTGCAACCACGCCGCAAGGCGATATCGCGTTCGATTTCGTCATTGCCGGAACAGGATACGCGGTCGACTTGCGCAGGCAGCCGGAGCTTGCCGCGTTCGCGGACGATATTCTTTTGTGGGGCGACCGGTTCTCGCCGCCGGCGGACGAGCGCGACGAAGCCCTGGCGGCGCATCCTTATCTCGGCGCGGGCCACGAATTCCTAGAAAAGCAGCCTGGCCGCGCGCCCTATCTTCGCGACATTCACGTCTTCAACCCCGCGGCCTTCGTCAGTTTTGGCTTGCCGATTGGAGACGTTCCTAGTTTCAAGCGCGATGTCCCAGGCGTCGTCGGACGGATCAGCCGCGATCTCTTCCTGGCCGATCTTCCGGCGCATGAGGTCCGCATCAATGCTCCGATCGCCGCCGATTTCGACGCCTGGCATTACCGGTCGGCAGTCTGGCGCCCGCCCTATACTGCCGCAGCGGAGTAGGAGACGGCGCCGGATGCAACGTGACCGTAAACGCAACTATTTCCCGTTCGCTTCAAACTTTGGAAGCCCTTTCCGAAGGCCATGAGTTAGCATCGTCCGACTGAGAACGAAGCTGCATTGATGCAGCTTCCACTGGAAGGTCCCAGACGACGCGATGGCCGCCGGGGAGTAAGGCGACGATCCCAAGAGGGCCGATCACACCTCGCCAGCGTTTCACTCCGTCATCGCTTCAGCGATCGGCGAACGGCGGAGCCTTGTCCAGATTGGATCGCGGTCTTGGGGAAGTTGACATGACGGACGCAATCACCATCGACAATGTCATCCCGCGCGCGGATATCGTCAAGCGATCGGCGCGTATCGGTGCGGAGATCAGGAACATCAAGCTTTCCGGCGATCTGCCGGATCGGACGATTGCGGCGATCAACCAAGTTCTGCTTGAGCACAAAGTCATCTTCTTCCGTGACCAGAATCACCTCGACGATGCCGAGCAGGAGCGTTTTGCCCATCGGCTCGGCAAGCTGGTACCGCACCCGACGGTCGGCGCCACCAAGGGCACGGCCTCGATCCTCGAACTCGACTCTGCGCGCGGAGGCGGGCGCGCCGACCAGTGGCACACCGACGTCACGTTCGTCGACGCCTATCCCAAGATCTCGGTCCTGCGCGGGGTCGTGATCCCGGAGTTCGGCGGCGACACGATCTGGTCGAATACGGCCGCAGCCTATCTCGACCTTCCGGCGCCGCTGCGCAAGCTCGCGGATGAGCTCTGGGCGGTGCACAGCAATGCCTATGACTATGCGGTCAAGAACCGCGCGAGCGAAGCCGACCGGAAGCAATTCGAGGAGGTCTTCACGGCGACGGTCTACGAGACCGAGCATCCCGTCGTCCGTGTCCATCCCGAAACCGGCGAACGGACGCTGCTGCTTGGCAATTTCGTCCAGCGCTTCGTCGGTCTATCGAAATATGACGGCCAGAAGCTGTTCGACCTGTTCCAGTCGCACATCACCGCGCCCGAAAACACGGTGCGATGGAGCTGGCGGCAGGCCGACGTGGTGATCTGGGACAACCGTGCCACCCAACACTACGCCGTCAACGATTACGGCGATCAGCACCGCGTGGTCCGCCGCGCCACCATCGATGGCGATGTGCCGGTCAGCATCGACGGCCGACAAAGTGTGACGCGCATCAAGTCGGCAAAGCCGCAGGCGAAGGCCGCCTGAAACAGCTGAGGGAGTGAAGACAATGAGAATCATCGCTTCTGCCTTGCGCCGCCTGGTTGCCGGCTTGCGTGCAAAGCCGCGGCTACTCGGCCTGGCCGCCCTCGCTCTGACGGGGCTCGTCGGAAACGCCCTGGCCGATCCACAGCTCGAAAAGACCGAGATACGCTACCAGGGCTGGGCCGGCCAGGTGACATTCATTGAGCTGGCCGACGACCTCGGCTATCTCGCGCCGCTCAAGCTCAAATGGGTCGGCAATACCATCAGCGGACCGCAGGATATCCAGACCGTCGTCACTGGTGATATCGACATCGGGGGCGCGTTCTATGGCGCAATCATCAAGCTGATCGCGGCCAAGGCGCCTATCAAGGCGGTGGTCGGCTACTACGGGTCTGACGACAACACATACAACGGTTATTATGTGAAGGAGGACAGTCCGATCAGGACAGCTCGGGATCTGATCGGAAAGAAGGTCGCGGTCAACACGCTGGGTGCGCACCTCGAATTCGTGCTGCGGGAATATCTGTCCCGCAACGGCTTGACGCCGGCAGAAGCCAAGCAGGTGACGCTGGTTGCCATCCCACCGGTCACCGGCGAGCAGGCCTTGCGGCAGGGACAGGTCGAGGTGACCACGCTCAACGGCGTGCTGCGTGACAAGGCACTCGAACGGGGCGGCATCCGCCGGCTGTTTGCGGATACCGACATCTTCGGAAACTTCACCGGCGGGTCCTATGTGCTGCGGGACAAGTTCATCAAGGACAATCCGAACACGTCCCGCAAGCTGATCGAGGGCGTGTCCCATGCCATCGCCTGGGCACAGACGACGCCGCCCGAAGAGGTCCGTGCCCGCTTCGAGCGCATCATCGCCGATCGCAAGCGCAACGAGGACGCCGCGCCCATCAAATACTGGAAGAGCACGGGCGTTGCGACCAAGGGCGGGATGATCGGCGATGCTGAGCTCCAGGTATGGGTCGACTGGCTGGTCAAGGATGGTCTCCTGAAGCCGGACCAGATCAAGCCTTCCGATCTCTATACCAACGAGTTCAACTATTTTCGCCCGGGCAAGACCGCGGAGGCCAAATGACCACGGCCAAGATCCGCTTTGAGCATGTGCGCCAGGAGTTCTTGGTCCGCGGCAAGGATAGCGGGCCGGCGCAGCGCTTCACTGCGCTGGACGACATCACGCTAGATGTCCGGACCGGCGAATTCCTTGCGCTGGTCGGGCCGAGCGGCTGCGGCAAGTCGACCCTGCTCGACTTGCTCGGCGGCCTGACGACGCCCAGCGGCGGTCGCATCCTGCTCGATGGCAAGGTGATCGAGGGACCGGCACGCGATCGCGGCATCGTGTTCCAGCAATATGCGCTGTTTCCCTGGCGCACGGCCGCGCAGAATGTCGAGTTCGGGCTCGACATTGCCGGCCTGAAAGCCAGGGAGCGGCGGGAGAGGGCGCTGCACTATCTCGATCTCGTTGGTCTGTCCGGCTTCGCCGATCGGTACCCTCACGAGCTCTCCGGCGGCATGAAGCAGCGCGTCGCGATCGCCCGCAGCCTCGCCTACGATCCGGAAGTGCTGCTGATGGACGAGCCGTTTGCGGCGCTCGATGCGCAAACACGCGAGACACTGCAAGGCGAGCTCCTGCGGATCTGGCGCAGCACGGGAAAAACCATCTTGTTCATCACCCACGGCATCGATGAAGCCGTGGTCCTTGGTCAGCGCGTGGCGGTGATGACCTCGCGCCCCGGCCGGATCAAGCAGATTGTCGATATTCCCGCCGAGCTGCACAGCGAGACCGAGGACGTCCGTTCGCTCCCCGCATTTGGACGCGTGCGGCACGAGGTGTGGTCTTTGCTGCGCGACGAAGTGTTGAAGGCGCAGGGCTGCCAGGTACCCGCACAGGACGGCGAGCGCGCCGGAAAGGCGAAGGAGTTGGCTCATGTCTAATCTGGAGATACTGACGCTGCTGGAACTCGCCGAGGGGAGTCCAAAGGATCGGGCCAGGCAACGCGCCGGCGCGCTCACGGCGGCGACTGGTAGTCTTGTCCGGTGGTTTGGCGCCATAGGGCAGCGCTCTCTGCTGGTGCTGCTGTTTCTGGCGGTCTGGGAAGCCGTGCCGCGGCTGGGGCTGGTGGATATGACGTTCCTGCCGCCGTTCTCGGAGGTGATTGCGGCGGGCTGGCAGCTTGCACAGACGGGAGAGCTTTACGACGACGTCACTGCAAGTCTGCTGCGGGCCCTCAGCGGCTTCCTGATCGCAGTCGCCCTAGTGGTGCCGCTCGGGCTGGTCACCGGGTGGTACGCCCGGCTCGGCAACTTCCTCAACCAGATCATCGAGATCGCGCGCAATACGGCGCCGCTGGCGCTGTTGCCGGTCTTCATTTTGCTGCTTGGGATCGGCGAGCTCTCGAAGGTCACCATGGTGATCTATAGCTGCGCCTGGCCGCTGCTGCTCAATACGATCGCGGCCGTACGCCAGGTCGACCCGCTCTTGATCAAATCGGCGCGGACGATGGGCGCGACACCGAGCCAGTTGTTCCGAAAAGTGATCCTGCCGGCGTCGTTGCCGACGATCTTCGTCGGCATTCGCCTCGCCAGTGCCTCGGCGATGCTGGTGCTGGTGGCGTCTGAAATGGTCGGCGCAAAGTCAGGACTCGGCTATCTCATCATCAACAGCCAGTACAGCTTCCTGATCCCGCAGATGTATTTCGGCATCCTCGGAATCACCGTGATCGGCCTCGTCTTCAACGCCATCCTCGAGGCGCTGGAGCGCCGCCTGATGCGCTGGAAGGCTCCGGCTGTCTAACCCTGCTTGCTGCGGGCGGTGGCCTGCGTCACGATGCTGTTCGGCGGCACGTCGTGGGTCACCCAGACGTTGCCGCCGATGGTCGAGCCCCGGCCGATCGTGATCCGGCCCAGGATTGTTGCCCCGGCATAGATCACGACGCCGTCCTCAACGATCGGGTGCCGCGCGTCGCCCTTAATCAGATTGCCATCGCCGTCGGTCGGGAAATGGCGCGCACCGAGCGTCACGGCCTGGTAGATGCGGACGTTGTGGCCGATGACGGCGGTCTCCCCGATGACGACGCCCGTGCCGTGATCGATGAAGAAGCCGGAGCCGATGCTGGCGCCGGGATGAACGTCGATGCCGGTCCTCGTGTGGGCGATCTCCGCCACCAGTCTTGCAATCAGCCGCGCGCCGAGCTGATGAAGGATATGGGCCAGCCGGTGATGGATGATCGCGGTCATCCCGGGATAGCCGATTAGGATCTCCGGAAAGTTCCTGGCCGCGGGATCGCCAACGAAGGCGGCGCGGAGGTCGCTGATGATTAACCCGCGCACATCGGGAAGCTGCGAGGCAAACTTGCGCGTCAGCTCGATGGCATCCTCGCGCCGGAAGCCGGGCGTGAGTTCGTCACCGATGAAGAGCGCGGCACGGTGAATCTGGTCAGAAAGGCTATCGAGCGCAACGCTGAGTCGGTTGCCGACGAAATAGTCGATATTCTCACCATCGAGCTCGAACTGACCGTAGTGGCGCGGGAACAGCGCTTCGGTCAGGCCATCCAGGATGGCCTGAAGGGGCTCGCGTGCGGGCGGTCGACGGGCCTCGCCATCCCGGCGGATGCTGTGGGTCTCCTCGCGGGAGACGCGCAGCGCGGCGACGAGCCGCTCGAGGTGCCAGCGCTTGGGGCTATCGGCGTTGCGTGCCTCATTCTCGGAGAGTTCGCGGGGGATTTCGTGCTTCATGCCGCCTCAGCCCCATGAATTGTAAGTCGGACGATGATGTTACCTGACGTGCGCCAGGGGAATGCTGATTTCGGCGAGCAGATCGAGGTCGACTTCGTGCTTGATCTCGATGTACTGGCCGTTCCAGTAGACCAGTCCGGAGAGCTGGGGCGACAGGTCGAAACTCAAGAGGCTTCCTACGATGATCCCGTGCGAGTAGCGCTCGATAATCTCTTCGACCCGGCATTCGACAGTCGCGAGCGAGTTTCCGAGCAGCGGCACGCCGGAGGTCCCGGCAGACCACGGAACCTCCTCGAAGCGCTGCGGGCCCTTGAGCCGGCCGTTGCTGAATCGATCCGCTAGCGCCTCCTGGTCGGAGCCGAGGATGTTGACGCCGAACACGCCGAAGCGCTCGATCAACGCGAAGGACGATGCCTGCCGGTTGACGCTGACGAGCAGGCGCGGCGGGCTCGCACTCAGCGATGCCAGCGACGTGACAGTCATGCCCGTGATGTCTTGGTCGCGCCCAGCCGTGATGATGCTCACGCCGCCGGCCAGGCGGCGCATCACCGCTCGGAACTGGTGTTCGATCTCGTTGCTATCAGTGACGAGGTGAATGTCCGATTTTCCCATGTTTGTCTCTCCTTGTGTCGGACCGTCGAATGCCGGCATCTCCCTGGCTAAAAGAAGCCCTTCGCCGGCAACGGCGTGCCGTTGAGTTCGTATTGGCCGATCGATCGCGCCTTGTAAGTCGTTGGATTGTGCGACGACAGCGTCCGTGCGTTGCGCCAGTGGCGGTCGAAATTGGTGACCTTCTTGGTCGCCGATGCGCCGCCGACGTCGAACAGCAGGCTGCCGCCGCGGATGGCGAAATCGTCCGCAATAAACTTGGCCTTGGCCGAGAGCAGCGCGGCAGTGTGGGCGGCTTCCGCTGCATTTGCTGCACCGGTGTCGAAGGCATTGGTCGCGACATCCAGCGCCTCGGCGGCCGCCAGCACCACGGTCTCGGCGGCGAACGCGCCGCTGGCGATCTGGCCGACGGTCTGTTGAAGCAGGGGATCGTCGGTCGGGACCTCATTCGGTGCGTAGTAGAACGTCCGCTTGCGCGAGCGTACCAGCGCCGTAGCATCGCGTAGCGTCGCGCGCGCGATACCGGCAACGATCGCGGTCAGGAAGAGCTGCGCGAACGTGTTGGAGTAAGGGATGCCATAACCAACATCCGGCGCGTCGAACACGATCTCCTGGCGCTTAACCTTCACGTTGCGGAAGTGCGTCGTGCCGGTCGCCGTCAGGCGCTGGCCGAGCCCGTCCCAATCGTCGACCAGCTCGATACCGTCGCGCTTGACTGGGAGGATCGCGGCCCCGCTCGTGCCGGACGGATCGGCGGCGCGGACCAGGACGTAGTCGGAATACAGAGTCCCGGTGCTGTAATATTTGGTGCCGTTCAGCAGGTAGTCGCCATTGCCGTCAGGCGTGAATGTGGTGCCTGGAGTGACATTGCCGACGCGAGGGCTCTCAAGCTCGGTCGTGGCAAGCCCGATGATCGCGCCCCCAGCGACGGCCCTCTGCCAGTCTCGGCTCTGATCGTCCCTGGGCTTGCGTACCAGCCGCTCGACCACGCTGAAATGGTTGCGCAGAATATGCGCCACATTGGCGTCGGCCTCGCCGAGGCGAATGACGACGGCGAAGAGATCGCGGATCGAGCTGCCGGCGCCGCCAGCGGCGACAGGCAACCGCAATGCGCCGAGGCGCGCGCGCCGGATGAGGTCAATAGCGTCGAACGGAAGAACACGGTCGCGTTCCCGCGCACTCGCGCCCTCGGCGATCTGCTCGAGCAGCGCCTCCAGTTCCGGAGGCTCGGTCTTGAGCGGCTGCGAGGCAGACAGCGAGGGGCTGGTCACGGGTCTGTTCATTGGTCTTGCCTATTCTTGCCTTAGAGCTGCGCCAGATGATCGGTCACCTTGACGGGCTCGGGCAAAACCTTGCGGGCGACGAGCCAGTCGGCGGCCTTTTGCAGCTCGCTGACGAACTGCTCGTCGTTGACCGCGAAGTACCGGTACTGGCGCTTCAGCGCGATGAACTGGTCGCGGACCTCATCGCTGTACTTGCCGGCCTTCTGCGCGATGTACTCGGCCTCCTTCGCGTTCTCGGAGATCCATTTGCCTTCGGCGCGGAACGCATCGTTCACGGCGCGCACCAGCGCGGGATTGTCGGTCGCGAATTTGCGGGTGGTCAGATATGAGGTGTAGTCGATCTGGAAATCGAGATCGCGGCCTTCCAGGAAGATGTCGTGGGCCTTGTATTCGAGCCGGGCGATATCGACGCCCGGGCTCCACTTCGACCAGGCGTCGACCTTGCCGGAGGCGAGTGCCGGCGCCGCATCTGGCGGATTGAGATAGACGAACTTTACCGCGGAGCGGTCGACCTTGTGCTTCTCCAGCGCTGCGACCAGCAGGAACTCGCCGAGGCCTGAACGATTGACCGCCACTGACTTGCCGACGAGGTCCTCGATCCTGTCGATGCCAGAGCCGTCCTTGGCGATGATCGCCGTGGTGCGGGGCTCGTAGACGACGAATTGCGTGAAGACTAGCGGCGAGCCGGCGATGATCGCGGCCAGCGCCGGTGTGGTGCTGCCGCCGAAGCTGAAATCGGCGCTGCCGCCGGTGACCGCCTGCAGGGTCGGCGCATGGTTGGGGAACGGGCCCAGCCACTCCACCTTGATGCCGTCCTTGGCAAGTTGCTTCTCGAGCTCGCCGCGCTCCTTCGCGATAAGATTGAGACCGCTCAGGCCCCACGTCAGGCGGACTGTATCTGTGGTGCGTCCGGTTGCACCCCAGGCAGACCTGCCAAAAGCGGAGTCGCCAAGCGTCATGCCGGCGAGCGCACCAATGCCGAATCCAGCTGTGCCGAGCAAGCCGCGGCGGGATGGTCTGGCGGATGAGAAGTCAGACATGGAGGCCTTTCGGACTTAATTAACGGGTTTGAAGGTCACGCCGAGCTCTGTCAGGAGCTCTGCTCGCGAAATAGAGGCGGCATCGGAACCGAGATGCTCAAAGGCGATCGCGCCACCCCGCATCACCAGGATGCGATCGGCAAGCCCGATCGCCTCGTCCACGTCGTGGGTGACGAGCAGAACGCCGGGGCGGTGATTGGCAACCAGCTCGCGAACGAGCGCGTGCATGCGGATGCGCGTCAGGGCGTCGAGCGCTGCAAAGGGCTCGTCGAGCAACAATAATTCCGGCTCCTGCACCAGGGCACGCGCCAACGCCACGCGCTGGGCCTGTCCGCCGGAGAGGTTGCGCGGCCAGTCGTCGAGCCGGTCGCCGAGCCCGACCTCGGCCAGCGCCTCGGCGGCGCGTTTGCGGGCATCCGGCAGATGCAGCCCGAGCGAGACGTTACGCCACAGATTGTCCCAGGGCAGCAGGCGGTGCTCCTGGAACACCACTGCGGGCCGGCGCGGCGCGGTGATCCTTCCGCCCTGGATCGGATCGAGGCCGGCGAGCGTGCGCAAGAGCGTGGTCTTGCCGCAACCGCTCTCGCCGAGCAGCGCGACGAATTCGCCGCGCTCGATCCTCAGGTTGAGCTTCTCGATCACAATGCGCTGGCCATAGGCCCGTGTCAGATTGCTCACGACCACGGCCGGACCCACACTTGCGGTGCTCGGGGAAGAAGGTGCCACGCGAACGTTCATCACGCGGCTCCGTAATTGGGATGCCAGGCCAGCAGACGCCGTTCGAGGAAGCGAGCGATGGCGTCCGCGGCAACACCGATCAAGGCGTAGATCGCGATGGTCAGAACGATGACATCGGTGCGAAGGAATTCCCGCGCATCCATGGCGAGGAAGCCGATGCCCGATTGAGCCCCGATGGTCTCGGCCACGACGAGCGCGAGCCAGGCGGTCGCCAGTGCATAACGCACGCCAGTGAGGACGGACGGTAGGGCGCCGGGAAGGATAATGCGCCGGATCAACTCGAGCCGGCTGAGCCCTTGGACCCGTCCGAGCTCAATCAGCTTGGGGTCGATCTGCCTGATCCCGAGGGTGGTGTTGATATAGATCGGAAAAGTGACGCCGAGCGCGACCAGGAAGATCTTCTCGGCTTCACCGACGCCAAGCCAGACGATTACGAGCGGGAGAACCGCAAGGAAGGGAATGGCGCGGATCATTTGGACACTACGGTCGATAGCGGCCTCCGCGATGCGCGAGAAACCCACGAGGGTGCCAAGGGCAAAGCCGAAGCTGGCGCCGATCGCAAATCCACTTGCCGCGCGCAGCAGGCTCACGCCGAGATCGTTTAGCAGGCTATCAGTCGTAGCCAGCTTGATAGCGGTGGCCAGGACCTTGCTCGGTGCGGGCAGCACTTGCGGCGAAATCCATCCGGCTCTCGCCAGCAATTCCCAAGTGACCACGAGCGCCGCCGGCGCGAGCCAGGAGATCACCAGCAGGCTTCGCTTGCCCAGCGGAGCTGGTGTGTGCTGTGAGGCGGCCGTCTTCCCCTGATCGAATTCGGTCACTGCGAGAGTTTGCTCGGTATTGCTCAAGGGTGCTCGGTTCCTATTGCATTGTGTCGCGTGTCAGGGAGCACACGAAACGCGCACCAATCATGCTGCGCAGGAAACCGACAGGAGCCATCGCTCGCTGCGTTGCCGCTACAGCAATCTTTGTTACGCGCGCAAAACAGTCCCACGATTTTCGGCGAACAGAAATAGAGCGGTATTTCAATTGTCATTCGTTCCGGAGTTTTCTGATTTCTCCAAGTATGCTCGGGCGGCAAAGAATATCTTTTGATGTGGATGTGCTTGAACTCGAAGCACGCGTCGGTCAAAACGGCCAGCGTTCGTCCGATAAGGCGCGAGCTCTACGAGGAGAGGGTCCCATGACAGCAACGTCTCCGCGCTTTGGTATCTGGGCGGTCGTGCACGGATCACGTGGCGCGTACCAGGATCCCGATGAGCCCTATAACGCGTCATGGGAACGCAATCGCGATCTCGTGCTCGGCGCGGAAGAGCTTGGCTATGACTCGACCTTAATCGCGCAGCACACGATCAATCCGCATATCGAGGATTTCGATCAACTCGAGGCCTGGAGTGCCGCGGCTGCGATCGCGGCATTGACGAAACGCATCGAGGTCATCGCGGCCATCAAGCCTTATCTCTATCATCCCGTCGTGCTGGCCAAAATGGCGCTCGGGATCGAGAACATCAGCCGTGGCCGCTTTGCACTCAATCTGGTCAATGCTTGGAACCGTCCCGAGCTCGAGAAGGCGGGAATCGGCTTTGCCGAGCATGACGAGCGCTACGCCTATGGTCGTGAATGGATCTCGGTGGTGTCCCGTCTGATGGATGGAGAGCGGCTGACCTACAAGGGCAGGCACTTTGACGTTCGCGACTATGTGCTGCGGCCGACGAGCCTCTACCGACAGCGGCCGACCATCTACGTCGGAGGCGAGTCCGAACCCGCCCGCGCACTGGTCGCCGATCATGGTGATGTCTGGTTCATCAATGGGCAGCCGCTGGTTGATGTCGCCGAGCTCATTGCTAATGTTGCGGCACGTCCGCGAGCCGCCGCGCCGCCTCTTCGGTTCGGGCTTTCCGCCTTCGTCGTGGCCCGCGAGAGCAACGAGCAGGCTTGTGCCGAACACCAACGCCTGTTGGCCCTTTCGGCAAAGGATGCGCCGATGAAGGCGATTCAACGCCAAAATACCGATCCGAAGGTCGTGATGATGCAGACGATGCAGAAGACGCCGCGTGTCGGCACCAATGGTGGAACGGCCGCCGGTCTCGTCGGCAGCTATGACGAGGTGGCGGCGCGCATCCGCGACTTCCACGCCGCCGGCATCGAATTGTTCATGCTGCAATTCCAGCCGTTCGAGGCAGAGATGCGGCGTTTTGCTCTGGAGGTCATCCCTCGGGTGCGACAGGCACAAACCGCGCGGGCGCTCGAGCCGGCGGCGGGATCCTAGGCCGACGCCGCGGCTGGTCCGGACTGGGACAAACCGGCTCGGCGGCCTTGTGAGACCAAAATGATCGCGCAGGGTCGAGCCGCCATACTCGGTCCGCAATAGGCGGCGCCGTGGCCGGATCGGCACCGACGGTTTCGTCCAACGTTTCTGGCCAGACGGCAGCACATTGGGCACGAGCTGAATCGATCAGCCGCGCCAGCCGTGAACCCGATCGTAGCAAGATGGCGTGCTGGCAGGATGATGATCGGCTCATCGAGCCGAACTGCCCTCGCTCGGACAGATGATTTCCGATCAGACCATGCCCTCCCGGTCTCTACAGGAGTATCGAGGCGCGAAGCGCACGCTCAAAAAATTCTCTATTGGCAAACGTGGAGCCTGGCAGCCCAATGTGCGACGGTCAACGCAGCAAACCGCATCGTCAATTGACGAAGACATGGCGTCCGCGCGCCCATGTCAATGCCAAGGTCACGCGCAAGCCGTTCCACCACGAATGCGGGCGACATCGTCCTGTTGAGACGTTGCAGCAGCAAGTGATGAGAACGTGGCGCGATCATCGTATCAATCGTAACTAGCGGTATTTGACGTCTGGCGATGAAATCCTCGGTCCACGGCTTGGGCCGCGTTTCTGGACGATCGTGGTTGCGATCGTAGGCGGATTGGGGGGCCGTTTCGCACGCATCCATCATGAGCGCACTCACCTTCAATACAGCGCGCCGGTCTGGGCCAGCCCCCGGGGCGCCGACCATACACCTTGTCGAATTGATTGATGATAGCGCTACTATCGACCAGTACCGCGCCGTAGTTGAGTCCAGGGCCAAAAATGCCGCCGGTTGGGTTATTGACACGCACTTGAGCCCCGTTGCCGAAGCCGCAAAGCGGATACTGCTCGAATGGCATGTTGTATTTACTCGAGGTAATCGACGACAGGTCGCCTGGACGGTGACCGGTTTACCGCAATGAGCAGCATGTTGGCTCGACAATGCTAGGCCGCGGCCGCGGCGCGCAAGTAAGGCAATGAACTCGACAAAAGATGCAACCGACGTGCAATCGGTAGCGAAGCCATTAAGCTACACGAGATCGTCGGATCACACATGACGATGTACTTCGCGTAAAGTAAGAAAGACGCGTCCGATGAGAAATTTGATAATGGAGATTATCTCCACCCGATGAAAAATAGTCGGTATTGGACTCGCGCATCCGAAAATTCTCTGAGAGGATTGATCATCAGGGCAATGATGCCGATCGAGGAAGATTGTGATGCGCAACGACAACTGCGGCAAGGTGGGTGATACCAGGGCGCAGCACTTGTCGGTGACCTGTCCGTGTCGTTGTGCTGACGCGGGCTAGATGCGCGGCACTGATTGCGCCTGAGATCGCTGCAACTCTCCCAACTCCAATAGTGCTCAGAAACGTGAATGCGTGCTCGTCGCGAGCAACGCGATTGCACGATGCTGTCTGACTTCTCGCACCTCTCTTCCGCACACACAACTGTCGAGGGACCTACACGATGACCGTCAACAACGATCCGATCAAATTTGCCTACTGGGTTCCGAACGTATCCGGCGGCCTTGTGATTTCTTCGATCGAGCAGCGCACAAGCTGGGACATCGATTATAACCGCAAGCTCGCCCAGATCGCGGAGAAGTCAGGTTTCGAGTATGCCCTATCGCAGATCCGCTTCACGGCAGGTTACGGGGCTGACAAGCAGCATGAATCGGTCGCTTTCTCACACGCGCTGCTGGCGGCGACCGAGAAGCTCAAGGTTATCGCCGCTCTCCTTCCCGGTCCATGGAATCCGGCACTGGCCGCAAAGCAGATTGCAACGATCAGCCAGCTCACCAACGCGCGCGTTGCCGTCAACATCGTCTCGGGTTGGTTCCGCGGAGAATTCCATGCGATTGGCGAACCCTGGCTCGATCATGACGAGCGTTATCGCCGCTCGGAGGAGTTCATCAGCGCGCTTCGCGGGATCTGGACTGAGGAGAACTTCACGCTCAAGGGCGATTTCTATCGGTTCAACGACTATTCCTTGAAACCAAAGCCGCTGGATCCGCTGCCGGAAATCTTCCAGGGCGGCTCCTCGCGCGCAGCCCGCGATATGGCCGCTCGCGTGTCCGACTGGTATTTCACCAATGGCAATACGCCAGATGGCCTCAAAACGCAGGTCGAAGACATCCGGACAAAGGAAAAGGCTTTCGGGAAGAGCTTTCGCACCAAGATCGGCATCAATGCTTTCGGCATCGTCCGGAAAACTGAGAAGGAAGCCAAGGATGTCCTGCAAGAGGTCATCGACAAGGCGATCCCGGATGCGGTGCGCGGCTTCCATCATGAGGTCCAGAATGCCGGGAATGCAAGTCCCGAGCGCGAGGGC
Source organism: Bradyrhizobium sp. DN3 (assembly GCF_041357655.1). Taxonomy (NCBI): domain Bacteria; kingdom Pseudomonadati; phylum Pseudomonadota; class Alphaproteobacteria; order Hyphomicrobiales; family Nitrobacteraceae; genus Bradyrhizobium; species Bradyrhizobium sp. DN3. Next base: position 119,931 of record NZ_JAULLN010000012.1, read on the forward strand.
AATTGGGCCAAGTCCACCTTCCAAGATCTCGTTCAGTACAATGATGGCTTCCGCTCGAATCTCATCGGTACCCCGCAACAGGTTGCCGAACGGATCATCGAGCTCAAACAGGCCGGCGCCGACCTGATCTTGCTCGGCTTCCTCCACTTTCAAGAAGAGGTCGAATCTTTCGGCAAGCATGTGATCCCGCTGGTCCGTGAGCTTGAGGCGAGGGCTCCCTTGCGCGTGCAGGCCGCTGAATAGCCGTTACGGAGAAGCCGGTGTCTAGAATTGGGACAGGAGCGGGTGCGCTTCGTCTGGAGGAAGCGCCTCCAGACGGACATGTCCATGCGCCGGCTGGCGCACGGTGTGCTGGGGTAGAGCGCCGTACGGAGCATGTGGCCGCAACGCTCGCATCTCCGGTCCTTGGTCTCACCAATGTCTCGCTGGCATTTGGCGGTGTCGCAGCGTTGCGTAATGTCGATTTGCAGGTCGCCCAAGGTGAGATCCGGGCCATTATTGGACCAAACGGCGCGGGAAAGAGCTCCCTGCTCAATGTTGTCAGTGGGCTCTACCGGCCTGACCGGGGCGAGGTCAGGCTCGGCGAGCGTTCGTTTTCTGAAGTGCCAACGTCGCGGCTTGCTGCCCTTGGCGTGGCGCGGACGTTTCAGAACCTGGCGCTGTTCAAGGGTCTTTCCGTCTTCGATAACGTGCTGATGGGGCTTGCGCATCGCGTGCGCGCCGGATTCCTGCGCCAGATCGTCGGCTCGCCGTCGGCGCGGCGGATCGAGGCGGAGAATCGTGCAGCTGCGGAAGACGTCATTAGCTTCCTGCATCTTGAGCAGGTTCATGATCGCATTGCGGGAACGCTGCCTTATGGCGTGCAAAAGCGAATCGAGCTGGCGCGCGCGCTGGTGGCCCGGCCAAAGCTTCTGCTGCTGGACGAGCCGTTTGCCGGCGTAACCCTCACCGACAAGCAGGAGCTGGCGCAGCATGTGCGCAACGTCCGCGACAGCTTTGGCGCCACCATCGTTCTGATCGAGCATGACATCGGAGTGGTGATGGACCTGTCCGATTGCGTGGCTGTGCTGGATTACGGTCGAAAAATCGCAGACGGCCCGCCCGACGAGGTGCGTGCCAATCCCGCAGTAATCGATGCCTATCTCGGCGTTGCCCATGAGGACGAGACGGAGCTTGCGGTCTGATGTTCGACTATCAATTTCTGATCGAGGTCTTGATCGGCGGGCTACTGTCGGGGGTGATGTACTCACTGGTCGCCATCGGCTTTGTGCTGATCTAAAAGACCTCGGGCGTGCTCAATTTCGCGCAAGGCGCGATGCTGCTGTTTGCGGCGCTGACCTTCGTCAGTCTGGTCGAGCGCGGTGCGTCATTTCCTCTGGCGCTTCTCGCTAGCCTTGCGATCATGGTTGCGCTCGGCATTGCAGTTGAACGCACGGTGCTGCGGCCGCTCGTGAACCAGCCGCCGATCACCTTGTTCATGGCCACCCTCGGGCTCTCCTACGTCATCGAGGGCGCAGCCCAGCTCCTGTGGGGCACGCAGGTACATGGTCTCGAGATCGGGGTCAGCGATACCCCCTTTGAAGTCGCAGGCGTGCTGATCAGCCAGTTCGATCTGTTCGCGGCCGCGATCGCCGGCAGCCTGGTCGCGCTATTTGCCCTGTTCTTCCGCTACACGCGCACCGGGCTCTCGTTTCGTGCCGTAGCCGACGACCAGTTTGCCGCGCTCGCAGTGGGCCTGCGGCTGCCCTGGGTTTGGGCCGCGGTCTGGACCGCGGCTGGCATCGTCGCCCTGGTCGGCGGGCTCTTGTGGGGGGCACGGCTCGGCGTGCAATTCTCGCTGTCGCTCGTTGTGTTGAAAGCGCTGCCGGTGCTGGTCCTCGGTGGCTTTGATTCGATTGCAGGTGCGATCGTCGGCGGTCTTCTGGTCGGTGCGATCGAAAAGCTGGCGGAGGTCTATGTTGGACCATTCTTCGGGGGCGGTATCGAGGCCTGGGCAGCCTATGTCGTGGCACTCGTACTCCTACTGATCCGACCGTCAGGCCTGTTCGGGCAGAAGCTGGTGGAGAGGGTGTAACCGTGGCCGGACTCGCATCTCGTAAATCGAGCTGGCCGACTGCCGAGACGCTGTGGATCGGCTTGGCGATCGTTCTGGCCTACGGCATCGTTCCGCTCGCCGGATCGGACTATCTGTTTGACGCCGTACTGACGCCATTCCTGGCGCTTGCGCTCGCAGCCGTCGGGCTGAACGTCCTCACCGGATATGCCGGGCAGGTCTCTCTCGGCTCGGCCGCCTTCCTCGCGGTGGGCGCTTACGCAGCATACAATCTTCACCTTCGCGCGCCAGCGCTGCCATTGCTATTGGATGTCGTGCTGGCCGGCGGTATCGCCGCCGCTACCGGCATCGTGTTTGGGCTGCCGAGTTTGCGGCTGCGGGGATTCTATCTGGCCGTGTCAACGCTCGCCGCCCAATTCATGATCCAATGGGCGCTCACCAAGTTCGGTTGGTTCTCCAACGACAATCCGTCCGGCGTGATCGATGCGCCGGTTATCAGCATTGCCGGCGTCTCCTTCGCAAGTCCAGCAGAACGTTACGTCTTCACGCTTTCGATCGTAATCATTCTGGCCTTGTTGACACTGCGGTTGTTGCGCTCTCAAACCGGTCGCAACTTCGTCGCGGTGCGCGATCACGAGGTCGCGGCAAAGGTCATAGGTGTACCGCTGCTGCGCACCAAGCTGCTCGCTTTTGGGTTCTCGTCCTCCCTCATCGGCATCGCCGGTGTGCTCTGGGCCTTTGCCTATCTGCGCACGGTCGAACCGGCTGGCTTCAATCTCGACCGCTCGTTCCAGATCCTGTTCATCATCATCATCGGCGGGCTCGGGTCGCTGCGCGGCTCTTTCATTGGCGCGGCGTTCATCGTCGTCTTCCCGCTCTTGTTGTCACGGATAGGCGCCGCCCTGCTCGGTAACCTGTTCGATTCCGGCGTGCTCGAGATGAGCCAGCGTATCGCTATCGGTGTGCTCATCATCGCCTTTCTGATTGCAGAGCCGCGCGGCCTGGTCGCCCTCTGCGACCGCGCCTGGTCCGCAGCCCGACGCGCCAAGCGCCCGGCACTCCCAACTTGATCTGTTCAACTCAAAGGAGCTTACGATGAATATCTTCGGGCGTTTGAAGGTGACAATGGCGGTAGCGCTCGCCGTGGGCCTTGCCTCTACGCTCACCGCGCAAGCCGATGAGCAGTTCTTTCCGCTGCAAAGCTACCGCGTGGGACCCTATGCGGCCGGCGGCACGGGGTTTTTCGGGGGATTCATTGATTATCTCAACCTGATCAACATCCGCGATGGTGGGGTCAATGGCGTCAAACTGACCTGGGATGAAGGCGAGACCCAGTATGAGGTCGAGCGCGGCGTCGAGGTTTACGAGCGGTTGAAGAGCCGTCCGGGGATTGCAGCCTGGAATCCCCTGTCGGTCGGTATTGCCTATGCCATGATCGATCGAATCTCCAAGGACAGGGTGCCGCTGATCACGATCAATCACGGCCGAACCGATTCCACCGATGGCCGCGTGTTCCCTTACGTGTTTCCGCTGCTGCTCAATCCCTACAGCGAGACCTCGGGCATCGTAAACTACATTGCCGCAAAGGAAGGCGGCTCGGACAGGCTGAAGGGTAAGAAGATCGTCGTGCTTTATCATGGCTCGCCCTACGGCAAAGAGACGATCCCGATCTATAAGCTGCTGGCGGACAAGTATGGATTCGACCTCGAGCAGATCGAGGTTCCGCATCCGGGCAACGAGCAGCAATCGCAATGGCTCTCGATCCGCCGTGCCAAACCTGATTACGTGGTGCTGCGCGGCTGGGGCGTGATGAATCCGGTCGCGCTGAAGACGGCGCAGAAGGTTGGCTTCCCCGCCGACCACATCATCGGCAATGTCTGGTCCAATTCGGAAGAAGATGTCATTCCCGCCGGCGACGCCGCCAAGGGCTATATCGCGATTACGACCCAGGCCTCTGGCGCCGAGTATCCCGTGCTCCAGGAGGTGATCAAGACGGTCTATGGTGCGAACAAGGGAAATCTCGATGATAAAAAGCGCATCGGCAGCGTCTATCACAACCTCGGGATCGTAAACGGCATTCTCAACGTGGAAGCGATCCGGGTTGCGCAAGCAAAGTTCGGCAAGCGCACCCTGAGCGGCGATGAAGTCCGCTGGGGTTTTGAGCATCTGCAGCTCGATCCGGCGCGGGTGGAGGTGCTGGGCGCAAAAGGCCTGTTTCACTCGATCAATGTCACCTGGGACAATCATGAGGGCGACGGCCGCGTCACGTTCCAGCAATGGGATGGCAGCAAGTGGAAGGTCGTCTCGGACTGGATCGCGCCGGACTGGGCCTTCCTTCGGCCGATTATCGAGAAGTCCTCGACCGCCTATGCCAAGGAGCATGGCATCAAGATCCGCACCTCCGGCGATGATGCGGTGAGCCAATAGCGCCAAGGCTTGGTACCTGCGGGCGCCGTCGGCCCCCGCAGGTTTCAGACCAAATGGGTCAAAATATGAGTGACGTTCTGCTTTCAGTCGAAGGCCTGGTCGCAACCTACAACCATGCCATCCATGCGGTGAACGATGTCTCCTTCGCGGTTCGGCGCGGCGAGATCGTCGCAGTGCTCGGTGCAAACGGTGCCGGCAAGTCGACCACGCTTCAGGCGATCTCTGGGCTGTTGCCGGCGCGGCGGGGCCAGGTGGCCGCCGGGCGCATAGTCTTCGATGGCCACGACATTACAGCCGCATCGCCTGCGAAATTGGTCCGTGCGGGGATCGTTCCGGTCCTTGAAGGCCGGCATTGCTTCTCCTCGTTGACAGTGGAAGAGAACCTCATCACTGGCGGGATCGGCCGAGACGCAAGGTCTCGGGTGATCCGAACTGATCTCGAGGAAATCTACGACCTTTTCCCGCGCCTGAAAGAACATCGTCGGTCAATTTCCGGGCTCACCTCGGGCGGCGAGCAGCAGATGACCGCGATCGCCCGCGCGCTGATGTCGCGGCCACGGCTCCTTGTGCTCGACGAACCCTCGATGGGGCTCGCGCCGCTTATTGTCGAAGGCATCTTCCGGGCGCTGAAGCAACTGAATGCCGAGCAAGGCCTCGCGATCCTCGTGGCCGAACAAAACTCGACGGTGGCGCTGCGTTTTTCCGATTCCGCGCTTGTGCTTGAGAACGGCCGCGGCGTGCTGTCCGGCGCGTCAGCCGCATTACGCAATCGCGACGACATCAAAACGCTTTACCTCGGCGGCTCCACCAAGAAAGACGCCCACGAAAAACGGCTGGCGCACGCCGTTGCATGATTTTGAAGAACACTGGAGAGACTGACCATGGCTAACGAGAATTTGGCACGCAACGTCGGCCAAGACGTCTATACGCGGCTGGATGCGGCGATTGACACGACCGTTGGCGTTAACGCCGATCGCAATGATCTGGAAGGCCGATTTCCCAGCGAAAGTCTGAAGGCGCTCTCGGAAACGGGCTGGACCGGCGTGCTGAACGAGCCCCGATTTGGTGGCCTTGGCCTTGGTCATGTTGATTTCGCGGAGGCCGCATACCGGATTGGACAGGCGGATGCATCGACCGGTCTCGTCTACGTCATGCATGTCGGCGCGGCCCAGACGATCAATTTGTTTGGCAATGATGACCAAAAAGAGCGCTGGCTCAAAGCCAACAATGGCGGCCTGCTTGGCACTTATTCGACCAGCGAACGCGCAACCGGTGGCCACTGGTGGTATAACCTCTCGGAAGCATCACGCGACGGCGACAATTATCTTCTCAATGCTGAAAAATCCTTCACGACGAGCTCCGGTCAGGCGGATTTTTATGTCGTGCAGACGCGCACCCCAGGCGCCAAGGACCAGACTGACATCGTCTTCTTCATCGTCGACGGCAAATCTAAAGGCATCGAATCAAAGCCCTGGAATGCTCTTGGCGTACGCGGCAATCACTCCGGTCCAATACGCTACACCAACGTGCGGGTGCCGAAGCGGGATCGCCTCGGTGCCGAAGGTCAGGGGAAGGAGATCATCTATGACGGCGTATCGCCGGTCTATCTGATCGGGCTTGGTGCCATATGGGAAGGCGTCGCCCGCGGCGCATTGAACGCGGCCGTCAAGCATACCACGAGTTTCGTGCACAAGGATCGAAACAAGAGCCTTTCGGACTATCAAGCGATCCGGCAGGAACTTGGCGCTGCCAAGGTGCTAGTGGAGACCCTTCGACCCTGGCGCCTCGAGCTTGCGGCGAAGCTCGATGAGCTGTCGCGTGCGGGCAAGCCGCAGAGCGAGATCCTGATCCCGCTGACCGAGTTCAAGGTCCATGCCGCCGAGGTCGCCAACAAGGTTGCCGCGGCGGCCCTGACGGTGACGGGAGGTTACGGCTATCACCGCGGGCCGATCGAGCGTTCCTTCCGCGACGCGCGCGCAGCAATCGCCATGGGGCCCTCGAATGTGATCGCGCGCGACTGGATTGGTAAATCGTTGGTCGGACTGCCTCTGGAGCTGTTCTACGAAGGGGGAGAATAGATCTTGCTCGAGGGGTCCCCGCAAGCGGCATGGAATCCCGTTTCGTTGCCGGTGAATGAATATCTGAATCACCCGAAATGGACGCCAACCAATAGCCAGCGAAGCTATCTGGCCGACGTGCTGGCGCTTATCGTGTCCGATCGCAACGGATCCGCTGGCAGACCGGGCTCGTCTGCTTCCTCCCTTGGACTTAGCCGCTGCTGGACAGGTCCAGCAGCGGCTTCTTTTCTAAGCTAAGGCAATGGTGGGTGAGGCGTCAGCCTGCTACTCTTGGCGATGCCGATCTCACGTCTTCGCGAAGAAGGCTATCGTTGCAATCGTCGGATGCTGCTAGAGAATCTGCGCGGTATTGGTGAGAAACTGAGTTCTTCGATCTGGACGAGATTGCGCAGATCAGGTTTGAGCGCGTAGACGCGCTCGGCCGACGCAATCGATCAAGTCGATCGGCTAATCCGGGCGACTCGGGCATCGCCGTAAGCTGCTCAACGCCATCGCCACCTTGCGGGCCGAAGCGGGTGCACCAGCGCCGCTATCCGACGCGCCTTTTGGCAATCGACAAAGCCGGCGGGGACACCGCCGAGCGCCGCCACGTCACTGTAATGTTCTCGGACCGCGTTGGTTCGACGGCGCTCTCCGCACGTATGGACCCGGAGGACCTACACGAGATCATTTTGGCCTATCAGAGATGCGTCGCTGACACTGTCAGCCGCTTGGGGGCTTCGTCGCGAAATACATGGGCAACAGGTGCTCGTTTTCTTTGGCTACCCTGGAGCACTTGCCCAAGCTCGCTCCTGAGAACTCTGCTCTGCGTCGAATGCGATGTGCCCTTGCACGAAAGCGGACGAGGCGGTGATCATCTCGCCTTTCCTAAAGCTCCTCTGCTTATTCATCATCAAGCAGTCGCTGAAGCTCCCCTGGAGGGAACTGCTCTGGGTCTAAAGTAAATTCTTCCGGATCGAGGGAAACCGACGGGCCGGGGGGATTCTCCCATGGCCGGTGAAGCGCGTCATGCAAGTCCTTTTCCAGTTGCTGAAGCTCCTCTGAAGGGACGGAGACTTGCGAGGGGCTGGGTTGATCATCGAGATGATCCAGTACTCGCCGAAGATCTGCCTGAGGGCGCTGCTCCGAATCGAATGCGACTTGCTCCTGGATGAAAGCCGATGGGGCGGGTTGATCATCTCGACCCTCGGCAATCTCCTGTGCGTCTTCATCCTCGAGCAGTCGCCGAAACTCCCCTGGAGAGAACTGCTCTGGTTCAATGGTAAGCTCTTCTGGATCAAGAGAAAACGAGGGGCCAGGGGGATCCTCCCATTGCCGGTGAAGCTCGTCACGCAAGTCCTTTTCCAGCTGCTGCAGCTCCTCTGAAGGGAGCGAAACCGGCAAGGGGATGGCTTGGTCATCAAGATGATCCAGTACGCGCCGAAGCTGCTCCTGAGGAAGCTGCTCTGGATCGACCGCGAGCTGTCCTTCGAGCAGAGCCGACGGGACGGGTTGAACATCCTGCCCCTCCTGATGCTCCTCTTGCCGATTAGCTTCGTACGACGCGCGGTCCTGCGCAGCGGCGCCGTCGATGCGTGTCGGCTCCGTCAGTAAAGCGCCTTCGGGATTGATGAGAGCCACGTTCTGGGGGGAAGGATTGAGCTTAGCGCGAGTGCGCCCTGGACGCACGATGGGCACGACGACCCCCGTCGACCGAAAGGTCCGCAGATGCTCCAATGCGATAATGAGTTTTTTGCTGTTAGCGTCTCCGCTGAACTCGCGCACGTCACCGCCATCGGTCAGCGACTTGCCGTCCAGCCGAGCAACAATGCTTGGTTTGTTTTTTGCGAAGAGCCAACGGCTAAAGCTAATAAGAGAACTTGCATGCTGCTTCGCCGTAGCGGCGGCCATCCCGCCCTCAATGAGGGCCTCCTCAAGCCTGAAGATATCGGGAGCATCCTCGGGATAAAGAGGCCGCCGGTCCACTGCCCCCCGGATTATAACGCCCGTTGAGGCGACCGGCATTGCTCCGCCACTTTCTCCCGAAGCGGCGACTGCGCTCGGTTGCCGATATACCCTAACCTCTTCCAGATCGTTCAGCGTCCTCTGTCTCTTCGCTGCTCTCGATTGAGCTGTGTCATGCTCATGATTGATGAGGACCTCCTCGCTTGGCAGGAGATTGCTCCGGGCACGTGCATCCATCGCCTCGTCCGGGGATTGCTGGCCATGGTCAGGTGCGTCTTTCGCTGAGGGGAGCGCGCGCGGTCGCCCGCGAGAAACCAAATGACCGGAATCATGATACGCACGAAGGACGCTTACGCCTGTCTTCATGAGGGCGTCTTTCGGAAAGTAAGTATCTAGGTGATTAACCAGGGACTGGTGGTCCCCTAGATCAGTCGTTTGGCCACGGGCGCGGAGATCATTCGCCAGTCGACGAATGGCCTGAGTATAAAGACTGACCGTGTTCGGTTGTGGGTTCTTCTGAGCCGTATATTGAGCAATCGCCCTGTCGATAAGGTCCCGGTCTTCCGTAGATAGATGGGGATAGGCGCCTCCACCGCCGACGGGAGCGGGATCGCCCTGCCTTGCCTCGACCAAGTGCAGTTCAAAGCCATCTTGTCCGGCCTGGCTCGTCTGCGGCTCTTGCGAGACGGCGTGCTGCACCTGCGACCAAGCTGGTACATTAAATGGGTCAAAATCTTGCGGGTTCACCTAACCTCACCTCCAGGATCACCTGAACAGGTCTCCGTAGTCGGGCAAGCTTTCGAGAACCTGACGTGGCCATGGTTCCGTACGGGAAGTTATTCGCGCTAGCCAACCTCGGAAATGACGGCGCCCAGGACCAGCCTCTCCTCAACAATCCGCCCGATCCTCTCTGGAGAACTAACGAGATCCTTTTGCGTAATCTCTTCCAGCTGGCGTTCCGTCACATCCGACCTAACGGGCTCGTCTAGCGCAGATGCAGGCCGATCGCTTCAAGGAGATCGCGAAGCTCCGGTCCCATGCATCACGAGAAGGTGGGAGCGGAACGGCGCTTGCGATGATCAGAAGAATATCAACGTAGATACCAACAGATTGAGCGCGTGTTCCGTTTGGGGCGTGTGTGTGATGCTTGTCGGGTTATGGATGTATGACAGTCCGACGCTTGCATATATCCCCGGAGCGAGATGCGCAGTGTATGTTCCCGTGATTGCTGTGGTGTCGCGGTGCGCAAGCTGGCCTTTAGCCAGAGCAGCATCCACTGCAAGCTTGCTCCAGGCCGTGTTGGTCGCAACGAGAGCAACCAGATCACTGGGCCGACTATCAAAAGGTCCCTTCGCATAAAGACGAAGCTCGTAATACCGGCTGATCATGTTGAGTTCAGGCGGAGCTCCCATGAGGGAGAATCCGCCATAGATGCCGCGAGACGGCGACCCAAGGGCGTCGCTCTGCCAGAGCTGCCTGTCCGCAGCGATGTAGTGAAAATTATTCCCGCTCTCCCTTTGTTGCTCGGGATCCGCCAAATTCTTGTAGCGGCTAGAGTTGAAACCAACGCCCGCCCGCAGCCACGTGTCGGGCACGCCGGGAGCGGCCTTGCTCCTGTAGCCGGCTTCATCAACGAGAAGGATGCCTGCATTGGCCGTGCTCCAGTTCAAGCCGGTGGGATTCTCCGTTATCTGGGCGTAGGGACCATCTGGACTGATTGAGCGCTGGACGGAGACCTTGTTGTACAAGCGATCGTCATAATTGTAATTCAGGTTGACCGCAGGCGTCGGCGCAGCATTGGTGCTCATCCCTGCCTGCAACAAGGCAGACATGTTCGATCCTGTAATCCCTCCGAACAATGTGCCGGTGAACTCATTTTGGTTTCTGAGGTAACCAAGTTTGAGTTCTAGTGTCCTGTCGAAGAAAGTCTGGTAATAGGCGAGCGTATTGATTCCCACTCGATCTGGCCCCGGCCGATCCCACGTCCAGTATTGCTGCTCGGCTCCTACGACAATCTGTCCGTCGGCAATGCCAAACCGGCTGAGATCGTAGGTGACGATCATGAAGTTTGCCGACGCGAAGGTCGGATTCTGGCCCATATAGAGCTGGTTTGCGATAGTGCTTCTGGCTGCATTCGGTAGCTGGTTGTTTGCAAAGGTGTTGTGTGTCCAGCCGATGTAGCCGACGCCGACATCTGCCAGCGCCGATCTAACGCCGTCCTTGTCCTGACCAATCGTGTCCGCAGGGCCGGGTATGTTGAGCCACAGCCCTTTTTCACGCAGATTGTCGTACCTCGCGAAGGGATCGATCGTCTTTTGCGGTCTCGTCTGAGCAGCCCTGTCCGCATTGCCGCGCTTCTGGAAAGGCACTCCGGGACCTGCTGCTGGCGCCGGGGCAGGAGGGCGGATGGCCTGACGGATCAGTTCGATCGGGAGCTTTGCGGCCCGATCGGAAGCCTTTCGTCTTTTGCTGGCCTGATCCACAGGGTGGCTACTAGGATCAAGCCCGCTCGCGGTTTGTGCCAGTACGGAATTGCCGACCAGACAAGCCGCTAGCGAAAGTGCGATACGAAGCCCACGTTGCTTTCCCCTTGGTCTAAAATTGAAAGAAAGTGCTGCCGTAGCCGAGTATGTCCGAGGTGAGGTCGTCGCAAGAAGGCAATCACGCATGGCGTACTTCGGGTCCATGTCTGCCGGAAATGAATAGATTGCACTGCGGCCTGATTGGCCCAGAGTGAGCTCCCGGCGTTCTCGCGTCCGAGGGCGAGGGGGGCGAGCCAGAACTCGATTTATCCGAAGAGAACCACTCAGGCTTCCCGAACCTCTCAGCTCGCGGCGCGATGATGCTCTGGTCCGCAACTTTGCGTGGATGACGCTGGTGCGCCGAGAGCCAGCGGCGAGCGATGGCTCTCGGCAAAATGCTCACGACGAGCGCGCGCGGCCTCGCTGTCCTGGCCACCAAAACATTGCGAATGTCCACCTTGCTCACTGTGAGTCAGGCGAGTCTGGCGGTGCCGCGCATCTGCATCGAAGGCGGCTTTCGCGACGAAACGGCAGCTACCAGAAAGCAAGGCTCGCCGGGCAAGAGGCCTGGCTTCACGAGGCGGTTCATTGGTACCGAAAGACGAGACAATCGCCAGGCGCGAAGGCCGAAGAGCCTTTGAATTTGCGCGCGCAGCAACCACACCACAACGTCTAACGTGATGGCCCAGGAGACCGGAGGAATCAGCCATCCAGCAGCTTTGGCGGGTATCGGCGAGCAGTTGCTGGCTCCGTCAGCGCCGTTGGCGCGACAAAATCTGTCTTGCATCCGAATCCTTGACGTGCGCGGCGTTCGTTGGTCACGCTTGCCACGTGCCCGTCATCTCGAACAACCTGCCGGAATTGGTAGTCGACCAGGTGCAAGCGGCTCGGCCGATCAGCCGTGGCGCTTACGTGGCGCGTCCCGGATGAAGTTGCTGGTCTCGGCAAAGCCTGAGGCGGGGCTCCATCGAACACACTGCAGGAATCATGGACGGTTTGCATTCGTGCCGGGGCAACGTAAGAAAATCGGCAAGGTTCTTCTGAATGATGAGAAAATGCTGCGGCATCGCCGGCGAAGATGAGAACCATTGCTCGCTGGTGACGCTATCATGGAGAACGCGCAAATTGTCGCGTTGCGTTGTTCAAGAAGTAGCGTTTCATAGGAGCAGGGGCAGCCGATCGGGAAGCTCGCCAAGATTGATCATTGTCGACGCTGGCAGCTCCTGGAGCGCGTGAGCATCGCAGGCTCTCGCGTCGACAAAATGAGCCTGCTGAAATGGGATGTTGAGCGAGGGACAATGGACTTGATTGATCAAGCGGCCGCGCCAGACTTGCGGCCGCTCTTGCATGGGCCGTCAAGTCGGATTGTCCCGGTTCTGGTGCTCCCGCTTGTCCTCGTCGGCTCGTGTGCTGCTGGCGCCTGGCTTTGGGCTAACCTTGAAGAGTTTGTCGAGACGCCGGAAGCCCCGGGCGTCGCTTCAACGATGAGCCTGTCACTGGAGGACAGGGCATCCCTGTTCGAGATAAAGTGGGCACAGCAGAAAGCTGGCGATGAGATCGCAGAACTCAACCGCCAGATCGATGCCCAGCGGGATGACCTCAAAGGGATTCTGGATCAGATCACCGTGCTGACTTCGCGGATCGATTCGCTGCAGAGTCTAACACCTATCCCTTCTGCTGCTCCCGCGCCTCCTTTGTCGCCAGCCCGGGCTGCTTCAAGCGTCGCCAGGAAGCGCTTCGGGGGGTCCAAACCACAGGGACCTGTTTCCGTCGGAGGCGCGCCAGTGATCGCGGGACCGAAGACAGCCGAGCCTTGAGGTCTGAGAACGCTGCGGGCGTGGTCGAGTCTCCAACTGTGCTCGAGGAGGTGGACCGTAGCTTCACAAAGCTGCGTGCGGCCGTAAAATACCCGAAACTTGTGCGGGCGCCGGCGTCTCCAGCGGCATGTCGCTGATGCCGTCGCCATCATCGAGAGCACTCCAGCGGAGGTGGGGCAGAGCGCTTTCCGCATGATCGAGGCGTGGCCCTGAGCGGCGGAGTCCGCTGCACCTCTCCTTTAGATCAGCTCCCTTTTCAGCCCTCGCCAGTCTTGAGACCATATGTGAAAGGTCGTGTCATCACACCGCCGATGCATCCTCGAAATCTGGCCTGTCCGAGGCGCTTTCTTCGGATCGCTCCCTCGCGAAGAGCTTAGAGGTTTGGGATCTGCTCACATGCGTGGTTTAGTTAAGAGGGATACGGTCGAGACAAGTGTCGAATGCGGCAGCAACAGCGCGGATGACAAACCGGTGCTCCTGCTTGACCCGAATGAATCCCTCTTCAATGTCCACTATCCCGTCTTCGGCAAGCATTCCCAGGCGGTCGGCCGAATCGAGAAGAGGAATCGGATCAAATCCGTGAGCAGCACAGATCGCTGGTACGTCGGCCTGCAAATCGCACATCAGACGCTCGATGATTGCGGCGCGGAGGCGATCTTCGGCGGTGAGACAGTAGCCTTTTGAGGTTGCCAGACGACCAGCCTGAATGTGTTGGTGATAGGAAGCGGTTGCGATCTCGTTCTGGACGTAACCGTCACGCAGACGGCCGATGGCTGACGGACCTAAGCCGATCACGGTTTTGCAGGTATCAGCCGAATAACCGAGGGAGTTGCGGCGCAGCTCACCGGCTTTCTGCGCCAGCGCGAGCTCGTCGTCGGGCAGAGCGAAATGGTCGAGCCCGATCTGGCGGTAGCCGGCCGAGACCAGCGTATCTGCAATGGCCGCGGCTTGCTCAGCGCGGGCGACATTGTCCGGCAGCGCCGTCTCATCGATCTGGCGCTGACGTTTCATATAGGAGGGGACGTGAGCATAGCCGAAAACCGCAAGCCGGTCTGGCCGCATGGCCAGAGCCGTCCGCGCGGAGTCCACGCAGGACCGCACCGTCTGATGCGGCAGTCCGAAGAGAAGGTCGAAATTGATGCGCCTTATCCCATGCTGGCGAAGACTTTCGACGACAGAAGCCGTCTGCACCTCGCTCTGGACGCGGTTGACCGCCCTTTGAACCACGGGGTCGAAGCTTTGCACGCCGATGCTCGCGCGGCTGACCCCCGCCGCTTCTAACGTTTCGACCATCTCGGCCGTGCACGCACGCGGGTCGATTTCTATGGCGATGGTAGCTGATTTGCTGAACGCGAAGCAGCGGCGCAGGAGTTCCATCAAGGCCAGGAAATCGGTCGGCGCAATGGTGGTCGGCGTCCCGCCGCCGAAATGCACGTCGCTCACCGGCAGAGCGGGCGGCGCTTGCTCTGCGACCAAGCGTATCTCATCCTGCACCGCCGCCAAATAATTGCGGATCGGTCGCTCGCTCCGAGTGAGGCTTGTAGGGAAGCCGCAATACCAGCAGATCGAGCGGCAGAACGGAACGTGGAAGTAGAGCGATACGGGTTCGTCGGGCGGCAGCCGCCTCAACCACGTCTCACAGGTCTTGGGACCGACCACCGCGGAGAAATCTGGTACGGTTGGGTAGATGGTGTACCAAGGCAGGCGAGCATCGCAATACTTGTTCAGGAGGGAGGTCTGCAAGGCTTAACTTTCCCATGCTCAAACAGCATGAAGCTGACCGATGCCCTCTCTTGTGTCTTTGCGTTATGTCAAACGCGCCTAACTGTTGCTGAGATCTGGTCCCGCTCTCGATGTCACTGCCAACGCGGCTTAGGGGCCGGGAGTGAGGGTGGCAGTGAGAGCCGCTCGTTGGCGATTATCTGGATGCTTGTGGGTAGAATGAACTTCTCGTACGAGCACGGCCCAAGCGGCTAAACGTCCCCCGACTAGCCTGCGCGCAGTGTCAATCATTCATCGGAGGGCGCGTCGCTTCTGCATTCCCTGACATGCAGCCTTTTTGCGACGAAGACAGGGATTTAAAGGCAACACCAAGAGCGGGCCAGGCTGTCCCTGGACTTTCAAGCTGGTTTTCCGTGGAAAAACCGATGTGGATGCTCGCAGCATTCGACCGATGCCTCCCATCCCAAGGCCGGCGTGTCACGGAAAATAAGTTGCTTGCGAGATGAAGAGCGCCAACTGCGGATCGTACAACGTGACGCTACGTGCGATTCAAGTCCTTTGGAGCAGCTCACGAAAATATTCTTGAATTTCAAGTATAAAATGCATGAGCCTCAATTCCGCCACGCTGCTTGTCTCATTGCCGCAAGCATCATCACGGATGTACTGATGATGTTGGGGCGGGCCCGGCGCACTTTCAACCCCCCGGCAAAGTGCGTCGGGGCGCCTTGGTTCGGCGGCGCCTCGTTCCGGCTCCAATGCGGCTCACCAACTCACAACAACCTGCAGGTCCTGCTTATATAGCGAAGGCGAGGGCCGGCCAGATACTCACACGTGACACTATCTGCGATAGTTTCTATTCTGCTTCAGCACTTGACGTCTTTTGTTTTTAACGTCGCCTTTGCAGCTATCGGTCGCCGCCTGAGCGCGCATAATTATGCAGTTGGCCCTCATTGGCATCGCATCAATCCGATGCACCTGCAGCTCTCACTGTTTCACATAGGCCGCCTGGTGAGGCGTCGATCATCCCGTCACAAGGAACCGTTCTCGCGCGGTGACCTGGAGGCCACACCCGCGGCTTGCATCGTATTGCACCTCGATCTGACCGCGCTTGGCGCTTCCCAACCCATAAACGATGGGACTTGAGACTTTCAAGCGCGAACCAATTGGATGCCGGCAACGAGCAGAACCGCCACGAGGATGAACCTGATAGCTGTCTGGCTCAACCATTTCAGGCCGATAACCGTTCCTGCGACGGCACCGGCCAGCGCGGAGATTGCGTAAAGCGCCAAATCCGAGGACGGAAATTGGCCGGTGAAAAGAGCTCCGACGAAGCCGACTGTGGAATTAGCCAGGATAAAAGGGGGTGATAGCGCCGCGGTCTGCTTAGGTGATGCCCAATTCAGTGCGATGAGCGTCGGGGCGAGGAACACTCCGCCGCCCACGCCGGTCAGGCCGGAAACCAGACCGAGGACCGCGCCAATGCTCACGCTTGCCCGGAGCGGAGTTTCGCAAATGCGATCGGCGGCTCGTCCGCGCCGCATGATCATCACGGCGCTCGCCAGAAGAAGAACGATCCCGGTCAGTGTCTTGTAAATGTGTTCCTCGAGCACAATCAAGCCACCGGCAAGCGCCGCTGGCATCGATGAAAGCAGAAGCGGGCGCAGGATTATCCAGTCTACGACTTTGTTGCGGTTGAAGAGCCACGTAGAATAAGTCGCGACAACAATGTTGAGACCAAGCGCCGTCGGGCGCATCTCTGTCGATGGCATCCCAGAGAAAGCCATTAGCGACAGGAATGCAGTGCCGCCCGCCTGGCCAACGGTCGCATAGAGCAGTGAGATGATCGCGAAGAGCAGAGAAACCATGCTTCACCGATCTTGGCGAAGTTCTTCGCCTTGGTTGCACCAACCGCATCACCATTCGTGCGTGAGGTGCCGGCGCAATTATCTTTCCGCTAGGGGGCGGATTCCGAGCGCTTAACCGGGGATCCGCGCGGCCGGAGGTGCAGTCAGTCCAAGTTCCTTGACGATTGTCATGTGTCGACTGTCCCCATCAATTGCCAAGGTTGGTACTTGACTGGGCTCCGAGAGGGCTGCGCTTGGGGCACCGACGGTTGGACTTGCGGCGGCCGCCGAGAGGAGCTGTACCTTTCTTGGTCTAGGTCAACTCGTGCCGCGGCTCGCACAAATGGCGCTGTCGCCTTTCCTCCCGATGTCATGATTGCTTCAATGGACTTACTTTGCGACCAACCGTCCGCCTTTCAAGCTCTTGTCCCGACGGTTGATTTTCGCGAAATCAACAGTTGGTACGACACTTGCTGGTCAGACCCCGGGTCCTCTCCCTTCTGGAGATGCGCATGCAAAGTGTCCTCTGCATCAAGCAGGTCTCGCGACTGCGCGTATCTCCCATTGCGCGTTGGACGTGGCCGTTTTCTGCCCCTTCGATTCATTTGCGCCGGACCTGGCGGACGGACCCGCTGAGACGCCGGACAATCAGGCGAGGAGTATGGCTTCGGCTTCGGCTGTTCCGTGTTGCTCATCGATCTCGACCCCGACGCCGTCATAGGGCGGAGCATCAGTCAACGGTTAGCGATGGCAATTCGCAAGATTGGGAAGAAAAATGACGCTCCTGTTGTCTTCGTCGGCAAGCAGAGAATCAATGCCGACAACGCGCAGGTCGAGTCCGGCACCGCCAAGCGCATCGGCGTGCTGTACCTTACCTGTATCGCGGAGTTCAGTGCCAAGGATCTCCTCGCGCTCGGCCTTGAGACAAAGCGAAGCGTTGTTCGGACAGGATCCTAATTTCTCGCTATCCAATCTGAACAGAGCCGGGCCTGTAGCCGCTCGTGCTGTTTGGTTCGTCTCGCTAGCTGAGTCGCCAGGGTCCTCGGACTTTCTATCACTGCCAGACCATCAACATGGACGATGGCGCGGCCGATTTGGCCAATGCGTCATCGGTCGAGCTGGACCGATCACTTCGCATGTGCAACGGCGCTTCGATTGCTTCAGCCTCGGACCAGGGATGATGGCGGCATCTCGGCTGTTTGACGGGACGATCATGCCGGCGCAGCCAGCGGCAGGGCAACGGATTCGGGAATGGCGTCTGACGCAGCGTGCGGCGCTCAGACGTCACGAAGAACAAACCCAAGAGTTCAGGTCATGGAATGGAATTTGGCTCCGCCTGAAACAAGCGCAATCGAACACATTGACAGGGAGCTTGATCGACGTTCTGAGGCGCCCATCATGGATCTCTTTACCTTCACCGAATGCGCGAACCAGACGCATTCGCTCAGAGCGCTGTTCGAGCTTCTTGTAAGCTGTGCCACCGAGGAAGGGTTCAGTGAAGTCGCTTACGGCGCTCTCAACTTCGTCGAGCCACTTCGGCTGGCGGAGTATCCACCTCCGACTGTGGCTGTGAAGTGGCCGCCAGACTGGTGCGACCGATACTTCAAACGCAAGTACCATACTATCGATCCGGTGGTCCGGCGGACGCCGATGCTTTCGCGGCCGTTTTTGTGGGATCAACTCGCCGACCACTATCAACTTCAACCGGACGAGAGACGCGTACTGGACGAAGCGAGAGAGGCGGGCCTGAAGCATGGCATGAGCGTGCCATTGTTTGGCCCGTTGGGTCGGGTATCCGTGGTGTCGTTTGCATCTGCGTCCGACGATGCTGATCCTCAGGACCGCATCGGTCATCTCAACGCGCTGGCCTGGCAGTTTCACACCGCCTATGGCGACATCGCTCGTCCCTGCAATAATGGTTGCGAAAGAAATGTTACATTATCGCAGCGGGAGATCAGTTGCATGCGTTGGGTGGCAGAGGGGAAATCGTCATGGGAAATTGGGATGATCCTGGAAATCAGCGAGAATACAGTCAATTTTCATATCAAGAATGCGATGCGAAAGCTGGGTGCGACCAGCCGGATTCAAGCGATCGTTATGGCTATGCGCCTCAATGTTCTTTGAATTCATCAGTCGAATGGAACGAGCACCAACTGCCAAATGTTTGCTTCCAGCTTCTGGCGTCAGCAGGGCACTTTCGGCGAAATCGCAGATACAACGCTCCTCGAGACAAGCGCTCTCAAACCTCACGCTGCGTGAGGTTGTGGAGCTCCATAACCGTCGATGACGTGCCGAACCGACTGACCTGGTGCGCCAGCGTTCGAGTCAAGCGGCGTCGTTCCAGCCAGCCGGTGACCCAGCCCTAGACGGGCTCGGGCCTGGTGCTTCGGAAGTCCGGCAGGGATGCCGCGGGGGAGAGGAGCGTCTGAAGGAAGAACCCCGACCGTGGTCGGGGCCCCCGATTCACGCAGGCGCGTGGAGATCAATATTTGGGAAACGTCTGGCCGAGCTTGTAATTGAGCCGTGCCGTGATGAGATCGATGTCCTGGTGGACGCGATCGGCGCCAAAGGCCGCTGGGAAGCTTACATTGCTGCGCTGCATGAACAAGTGGGTATACTCGACGCCAGCTGACCAGTTCGGCGTGAGGCTGACTTCGGCACCGGCGCCCAGCGCGCCACCCCAACGCACATCATTGTTTTTGGTAATCTCGGTGCCAGTAGCCACCGAGTTGACGTGATAGGTGTTGCTGGTCACCGCAGCACCGCCCTTGCCGTAAAGCAGCACGGCATTGAACGCGTAGCCGATATGGCCGGTGAGCAGACCGAACGCATCTGTCTTGGTGCCAATGGTGTCTGCTGGGAAGGCGGTGCTGACATTGGAGCCGCTGAAGTCGGCCCAGTTGCCCTGGCCTTCGATCCCGTAGACCATGTTGAAGATGTGCCAACGATAGCCAATCTGGCCGCCAATGGTACCGCCAGTCGAATTATGACAACCCTCGGAAGTGACGCCATTGAAATCCCAGCAGTTGCGGCCCGTTCCCCAGCCGCCATTGACACCGATATAGTAGCCGGACCAATCGATAATCGGGGCTGCGACCGGCAGCGGTGGCGCCTTGACCTTGACGGGCTGCCCGGCCAAGTCCGCGCCAAATGCGGGAGCGGCCGCACTGAGTGCGCCGATGCTTGCGATCAGAATCAGAAAATTCTTCATTCGAGTGTCGTTCCTTTCGATGCCCCCCGGCGCCGTGCGTTTAACAACATGATCGCGAATTGCTGTAACTGCGGCACAACATGTCTTCGAAAGAAATGGCGCCAATCGCACGCCGCGTCAGATTGTGGAGCGCGCAATTTGCCATGCACTGCCTTGACCGAAATGCTGCGGCCTGACAGTGGTCGCTTGGCGCAGATCCTTCTTTGAATACGATCCGTTCATGACGGCCTGTGATGTGACGCAATGCTGCGAGGTGTTTGGCTCCCTCTGTCGCTAACTGGCGCCAAAGCCAGGCTGCGCCAATGCGCCCCGTGCATGCTCGCTGTTCAGACAGTTCGGCAAATGAAGACCGCTGATCGAGGACGCGTCTTGGGCGCTCAAGCTCATTCTTCCGGCAGGACGGTCGCGCTGCCGCTTGTAATCGTGAGCGATGCGGTGGTGATCGATCACAGGCCTCGATCGCTTTGCCTCCGGACCTATTACAAGTGTAGCACAACATTCCTCAATCTCTACCGGGATCGAGGGACGTCAAGAAGGCAATGCGGCTGCGCTTGACGAGGCTCTCGCTTGAAGTTGCGCAAGCTCGTGCCGAGCTCAAGGTCAGAAGAGAGAACGAATTACGCCAGGGAATATTAGCGCGGCTGTCCCGTCTCGTCGCCGACTTGCTCAGGGGTCCAGCTTACTGGTCCCGGGTGACCAGAAGAGCTGCACAGGCAACAGTCGTCGCGAACGTGCTCGTCGTCAGCGGAGCAGAAAATGAGTGGAGGAAGGTCAGCTCGACCACGCTCTGACCCGGTTGTTTTCCTGACGCATAAGGTCCCCAAGAGCCTTAACGAAGCCAAACCCATCTGGCAGTAGAGGTGCAAGCCTTATTGCTTGGTCGACGGCGTCAGTTCAGCCCGCAAGTTGCGTATCGCCTCGTTCGCCAGATTCAAAGTATTCCGTTCGCCGTTCCTTATCGAACACTCAAGAAAAGTGCGCAACCGGCTATGAAGGACCGTTTTGAGATTATGCGCCAGCAACGGATCCTTCTCGACAAAGCGCCAAGCCTTATCAAATGCGACACTCACGATAGCATCTGGCGCCTGCACTTGCTCGGATAAGAACTGATCCATCTCAACACTCCTCGACATCCTGATACAAGGACGTACCTTGCAAAAGCGAACCGAGAGTCTGTGGGCCTGTCCCAGCAAGTAGGACATCAGGGCCCAGACCGCTTGCGTATCGAGCTGCTCTCGGCGCTTCAATGAAGTCGATATAGATGTTTGTTGAAGTTCCGATGACCGAACGTCGTATTGCCAGGCGCAATTCGAAAATTCTGAAACGGTTGAAACGATCACGCGTTGTTCGCGCGCTTCATTGCCGCAGTGCTCTTGTTGCTTGGCATCGGTCAATAGTTGTGGCTCTTCTTCCTGCAATCGGAAGATCGGCGCCATGCCATCACGACTAAAGCCGAACATGATGAAAATGGGCCGTTCAACTCCTTTCGCAGTCTCAAGCTAAGAAGAGCTCTGATCGCAACTGCTTGTCATGTCGTTTCTGGAATCGTGTGGCGTTTTCCGAACGCTGCTTGTTTGCTTTTCTGACATGTGTCCGCGATCCGTCGTCCTGTTGCTCGACCCTGCGCGTGGCCTCCTGCTCTCGGTGCGGGTTTTGCTCCAGGTGAGTCGCACTAGAGAAGGGGGGCGAGATGCAGCGGCAATTGCGATGCTCTCCTGCCGAATTCGCTGTCGTCCGGCAAAGGAATGTGGGTGCCGTTCGTTGCGCTTTGTAGGAGACAATGCCGCAACGAGGGCCGAACGCATGGAGAGATCACAAGCGGCGATAGCCGTGCGATGTCTCGCACGCATGTGTTGGGTTGCGCTTCCCCGCTATCAGCCCTTGGAGTTGGCCGCAGGCGTTTAAGACACCATAGCTATCAGGCGCTCGAAGAGCTGCAAGGTCTAGCTGGATCGAATGTAACTGTATTATCTCCGGCGCGAGGTGGTTTAATAGGGCGAGCCTGCTTTCGAGCGTGGTGGCGAACAGCCAGCGGAACCGGCGCGCTTACGGGACGGTGAACCCATAAACGCCAAGTCGTCGATCCCTGGTGCGCTCGGGCGTAGCAGTCAGCCCAGCGATAAACGCTCGATAAGCGCGCCATCAACCGCAGAAAAACCAAATCAAATCTCAGTCCGCTGCTGCACGTGACAGAATTAGTTTGGCGATCTTCATTTGGTTGGCGGGAGTTCGCAGCACTTCCGGTAATGCCGCCACGGCCTGATCGAGAAGGCGTCCCAAAACCTGAAGGTCTTCTGGGTGGTAAACGCCACGGTCCCGCGACAGTCGCGCTGTTTGCCGGTCGCCGGCGTGACCCCCGGTTCTCGTATCGCTGAGTTGGCCGAGCTCCAGTTCCGCCGTAATCATTTGGTTTGTGAGTGCGTTTAGCAGTCGGATCGCTTCGAGTTCGTTGCCTTCTTCGCGTATGAGGGCGGCCACGATGTCGAGTTGCAGGTCGATGCGATCCTCGAGGTCTTGTGTGCGTGAATTGGAAGGGTCAAGTTCCACGGTATTGCTCCAAAGTAGTTAAATGCAGGGCAGCAGGCTGAGTAACGGTTGTGCCGTGCTTCCCCGTTCGCGAGACGGCAGACGCGGCGCTACAACGAATGGCTGCTAGCAAGGTGCGCACGCATGGTCGCCGAATGGAGAGGGTGGCAGGCACGTGCCGCGAAAGGACCGCAAAGGCGGAATCGACGGGATAGAACTCCGCGAACAGCGTTGTAGATGGCCCGTCATTTGATTGGACCGTCGAGCCGGTCCAGCGCGTCGGGTAGTGGCAGTGACTCCAGCCAGCGGGGACACCGCTGATGACGGCAAGTCGAGAAGCGCCGCCCGAACTGCTGCGGGATTGTTGTCGCCTGACATAGCGATCCATACGTAACCGGAGCGCTCGCCAGGCGGAGTGCCATACAGAGCGCTTGGCGCTGGACGAAGCTGTTGCTGAAGATGCGCCGTTAGCTGGTCCAGACCGGTCCCCTCATCATGCCAGACAATGATGTCCCAGTCCATGCCAGGCAACCCAGAAATAACATCCGCTACAGACGTCTGCGGTTTCTCTCTGCATTCGTTGACAGGCGATGCCTGGCACGCTGAGGGTGCGGATGGGCTCCTGGAAGCTGCGCGCGCTAAGATACAAGACCGGCAGATCGCGCACGTCCCCCACTCGTTCCGATAGTGATGTAAGGATTGCTGCCAAGGCATAACCGCGTCGGGATATGGTCGAAGAGCGCCGGCGCATAGAATGAGATGAGGTAGCGTCAGTCTGTAGGAAGTGGGTATGGGTGCCGCCCGCCAACGAAGGCTGAGGACGCAAGCAGAGTGAGAATCCACGATCACACGACGTACGGGGGTGGGCAGTAAGATCGCGTGGCTGGTCTCATCACACGGATCGACATCAGTGCCCCGTCCTGGCCGGAGGATATGTGTCTTCTTAGCGCAGTCAGATAGCTGACCGCACTGCTTTGCTTGAAGGCCGCGACAACGGCGGATTGTCGACGCTGCCCGCCTGGTGAGGGCGAAAAGTCCAGCCCGCAACGGTGTAGCGGGCAGTTCGCCTGCCCGAACTCTATGCAGCGCACGCATTTACCCTGGCCAAGCAGTGTGCGTGAGAGCCGATCTTCTTGGCCTTAGTATGATGGGAAAGGGGGAGGCGACAACGCGATAGATTGCGCGCCAGACGTTGCGGCTGGCCATCGGACCGCATCTGCGCCGCACGTGCGTCGATTTCAAAGATTGAGGGGTGTCGTTGGGGATGCAGCCACGAGAAGCTTGAATTGGCCTGCGACTATGCTGAAAGCAAGAAGGATCCATTGTCACACGACATTCGTGAAATGTGCTTTCCGGAAACCGGGCGATCGACTTATGGGGTATTTGGCTGAAATTGGTAAAATCGAAAGTGTTGATGGGATGCATCCAGTTCGTGAATAGCGCACATGAGTAATCTCATCGCCTACATCAAAGGCGGGGTAATTAGTTTTTTTCCCGCCGTCTTGGTTCAGTGAGCTTAAGGGCTTTCAGGCGAGCCTGCTGATTCGTTGATGACAGGCCGTGATTGAGAAGACAAAAAGGTCGCAGCGGTGACCCTTCGAATACCTTTAAATTGGACCCCCAGATGTCACGAAGTTCCAAACTCCTCGATTGCCGCAAGCTGAAGAGAAGACCATGGAATCTCGACGGCGACTATCCACCAGCTCCGGCCTCCCGCAGATGCAGGATGACCCTGAGCAATCGCAGGCCTTCATTGAAAAGGCCCGCGAGATCGAGGCGGACGAAGAGCGTTCGGCTGCGGATGAGTTGATGAAGCGGTTGGCAAAGACTGCCTAAGCCAAAGCTCGCTTCCAAATAGGAGCGCCAGGCGGTCAGATATCGCCGATTTTCTCCAGTATAACGTGTGCCGGACTACCCTCAACCATGAGCGCCTGTAGTTGGCAGGCCAATCGAGCGTCAGGCTCCATCTGCTGTCTGCCGGTACTTGAGCGCCGGTTACAAGCGTACCGCCGGTTGGCGTATATAGGTTGACAGTCCCCTTCATCCGACCGCCCTCCTCGATGTAGGTGCCACTATAGCGAAGGTTCCCAGCGTCGATTCCGACAATCTTGCCGTTGCCGACGTAGACGGCACCGCCGCCAGTTCCGCCCATGCCGACAAAGTTCATTGCGTAAAGCGCGCTCACAACGAAGAATTCCCTTCAGCAGAGTTTCATGTGTCGAAGCAACGAAGAAGCGCAGTCCGAAAGATTGACCGGTTGATCGCTGCCATTGAGGCTGACCGACGCCTTTGCGCCCAGGGCAAGCGACGACCAAAATCGCAACCAGCTTCGGACATAATCTCAGCGCGTCGATCTACTTGCCAAGTGTATGATTCCCCAATCTAGACATTATCCGGCAAAACTATCGAGAATTTCAGCTTTGATTGCTGTTGCGGTGTACAGGGAAGTCTCCAGCGGAAGGTTTCCGAATGCAAGCTGGCAAAGCAGGTAGTTGGCACCTGCCTCTTCCATCTGGTTAAGAAGGAGCTGTCGGACGGAAGCTGGCGTTCCGACGACGCACAATTCGCTCTCAAGCGCTGCATCGAAGGTCAGCGGGAGGGCGGGCGGTGTCGGAATGGCATTCAGCTCGTAAAGAAACGTGAAGCTCTCCAGCCATCGTCGATACGCAGTTTCGGCCGCCGCATGAGCGTCCTGGTCGGATTTCGCAATCACGACCATGCGGGCCAGCCCGAGCAATGGCTCGCGACCGTGGGCGGTTGTATTGTGCGCTCGATGGGAGCGGTAGGCATCCGTAACGTTCCGGACAACACAGGCGCGGCCTATGCACGCCAGATTGGCGCCATTTGCAGCGGCCCACTGCGCCGTTTCGACCCGATTACTCGCGATCCAGGTCGGCGGATATGGACGTTGATGAGGCCTCAAGGTTAAGGGTATGTCCCTCAGCTCAAAGTGGTGTCCCTGATAAGATAGCGTATGCCCCTTCAGCGCAATATTCAGGATTTCGCTGGCTTCCGTATAACGGCTTGGTGCGGCGTCTGCACTGATGCCGAAATAGCTCCATTCAATCGGCTGGGAGCCGCGGCCTATCCCGAGCTCGAGCCTGCCGCCGCTCAATTGGTCAAGCATGCAGATCTCTTCGAATGCGCGCAATGGATGATAAAGGTTGAGCAAAAGGACGAGCGGACCGAAGCGTAATCGCCGGGTGCGCTGCGCGACGCTTGATAGAAACAGGTTCGGCGAGGGCCCTCTGCCATGAGGTGTGCAGTGGTGTTCGGCCAGGTGATAAGCGTAGAAGCCGAGGGAATCGCAGACCTCCGCCAGCTTGAGACGATCTTCATATTGTCGTGCGGCATCTCGGCCGTCGTCGTCCAAATGGTCGAAAATGCCGCACGTTAGTCTTGAAAGGCCACTCTTCACTCGATCAATCTCCGATTATGGGCTAGGTGGCGAGTCCTGGTTGCTTCATGCCGTCGCGCTCAAAGAGGTCTCGTTCGTCATTTGACCGTTTAGGGCGTTTCCTTTTGGGTGCGTGGATCTGATTGCACGGTGTGATTGGCTCACGATAATGCGCAGATGGCGGCCCGGCCGTTACTTTGACTGGCGAAGCGCCTCCACACCAAGCATGTGCTCGACCAGAAGCATCGATGGCTTGGCGTTCTCCTCTTCCTGGGCTTCAACTGCTTGGCCGCAGAAACGTCCATGCCGCCAAACCTGGCACAATTGTAGATCGCCGCTTCAGAAATGCTGTGCCTGCCTGCCAGATCAGCTCGGTACGGCTACTATTTGTCTATCGTCAGACGTAGCGCCTCCTTCAGGTCGACATCGGGTAGCTCTGCGAGCGCCGCAGCGAACGCTAAAAACGCTCCAAAAGCTGCAAGTATAAGAGAGCTTGCGAGTATCGCTGCTCCAACGTTATGAGGGCGTCTCATCATCCGTGTCACTTTGAGTTTGGGGAGACGGCGTTGATGCCAATCAGTTCTGCTGGACAGTTTCAACACGGCCGTCGCGCCAGCGGTAAACCAGAAAACCAGGAGCCGCGTTGTCTCCCTTTGTATCGAACCGGACTGGGCCAATCACGGTGTCGATCGGCCGTGAACGAAGTGCACTGGCGACGCGCGCAGCATTGAAGGAGCCGGTCCGGTTCACCGCTTCTGCCCATGCTTGCACGGCTGCATAGGCGTAAAGCGTGTAGCCTTCAGCGGACAGGTTGGAAGCTTGGAGTCCGGCGACCACGCCGGCCGCATTGGCATTCCTGGCGGGGTCCGGCATGAAGGTAAACAATGTGTCATTCCCAGCGCTGCTGGTAATGGCCCAGAATTCAGAGGTCATCAACGGATCGTTCGCCATGACTATGAGTCCCGCTCCTGCTTCTGATGCCTGGCGTACAAACAATCCGATTTCGGTATGATAGCCGCCGATATAGGCAACGCGCACCCGATCCTTCTTCATTCTTGAGACCAGCGCCCTGTAATCCTTTTCACCGGCTACATAGCTTTGCCGAATGACTTGTTCACCGAATCTCTGAAGCTGTGCCTGAACCACGTCGGCAATACCCTTGCCTGCGGTGCTCTTGTCGTCGAGCACCGCGATCTTGTGGTTAGGATAGTTCCTGTGAATGTACTCAGCGGCAACGGTGCCCTGTTGGTCGTCGCGGCCGCAGATCCGAAAGACAGTCTCAAGGCCGCGCTCTGTTAGCTGAGGATTGGACGAGCCAGGTGACAGCTGAACGATGCCTGCTTCGGCGTAGATGTCGGAGGCCGGGATCGACGAAGAGGAACAAAAATGGCCAACGACCAACCGAACCCGCTCTGTTGTGAGCTTATTCGCAACTGCGACAGCTTGCTTCGGGTCGCAGGCGTCGTCGGCGACGCTCAATATCACCTTGGTATCGGGAAGTAGGCCCGAAGCATTCAATGCCTCGACCGCCGCAGCCGCACCAACGCGCATTTGCTCGCCGAACGCAGCGCTGCTTCCGCTCATTGGGCCAGCCACGGCAATATTGACCTCGGAGCCGCGCGCAGCCGAGGCGAGGGCGCAGAAGAGAAGCGCTGCACTCGCAGCAAAAGCGTAACGCCCATTTAACATTGTAAAGCTCCCAATGCTCACCTGAAGTGAACCGCCAGCAGCTGTGATCAGACGCGCCTGCAGGTCGAGGCTGCCGACCAAGCGAAGCGTGCGTTAGGTCGGCCAGATTGCGACCACGGTGGAGCCTACAATTTGACGTTACGTGCGGTTCAAGCCCCTTTTGAAGGAGGCCTCGATCAATGCGTCAGGGGAGCGCGGATCGGTGAGACGATGACGATCTGTCCCATTGAGTCCTTAAAACTGTCGGCCCGCATCAGAGCCGCCGATCAACCAAGCGTCATCGCGTTTTCAGCTTGCCAAGGCCGATCGGCAGCCTTGTGCGGAGCCGGCCATGAGAACGTCATTACGGCTGATCCTCCAACCCGCCAAGGGCGAGGTCGAGATACTGCATGAGGCAGGGATCCCAACCAGCCAGACTTTGGGGGGCGCTTAATCGTGCAAGTACCTTCAGGATCATGGAAACGCGTGAGTCGGCGCCGGCGATTTCGCTGATCAGCAAGCGTGCTGCAGCTGCGACGGCCTTGGCCCGCTCGCCGCAAGGGTGCTCGCCTCGATCCATGCAATCACGCAGGTCGTCGCGGATCCGCCGCCACCGCTCCTCGCGATCTGCAGCTAACTTGCAGGTGCATCGGGACGTCTGACTACGCGTCTCGACCCGCGACATCGCATTCAGGGTGGCAGGCAGCTCATCCACACTGACCTGGCTCTCGCGGTCGATGGTCATGTTGCGCAAACGGTCGCGCAGCAGAGTTGCTCGAGCGACTTGAAGTTCTATCCGCTCTAGATGTTTGCGCAGCAGGTCGATGAGTGAGGTCGAGCCCTCCATAGCTTTACGGATCTCGACAAGGGAGAAGCCAAGCTCACGTAGCGCGCGAATCTGGTGAACCCGCTGCACGCTTTCACGGTCGTACATCCGGTGGCCGCCGTCAGTACGCTCTGAGGCTGCTAGGAGCCCCGTGTGTTCATAATGATGCAGCGTGCGTACCGTTACTCCGGTCGCCTCTGCAAGTTCGCCAATGCGCCATCGACGCCTTCGTGGTGTAGCTTTGCTCATGTTGTTCAATTTAAAGCCTACAACCTGACGTCACGTATGATTCAAGCTATTTCAAAGCTCTAGCCGGATCGTCTTCCATTCCAGCGCGAGAATGGTGACTATCCTCAGAATGCCGGGGGATCAACCCTGAGAGGAAATGGTGATCAACAAGTTCGTCAGGCATGCCACTTGAGCCTTGCCAGCCGCGGTACGCTCCAGGATGAGTTTGGCGATTGCTGTGCGATTTTCCGGATTTCGCATCGATGGGGGTAGCGCGGTGACCGCGCCATCATAAAGGCTTCCCAGGACGGAAAGCTCTTCCGGATCGAACACCCCGCTGCATTGCTCCAATGTCAGCTCCTTGTTTGTCATTGCGTCAGGGCACCGCACGTCGTCAAGACGTTTGGCTGCGGTAGGGCCGAAAGAAGTCAGACCGGCGGCGCAGAGCGACGAGGGTGCGATGTACTCCAGGGTGATGCGACAGGGCAACACGCGTGCGAGATGCTTGCTTCGACAGCGCAAGAGATCGTGGTCATATGCATGATCGATGACCACCACGCTCACTGTGCATGGTGGTACTTCTGCGAAGAAGCCGAATCGTCTCCCTCATCGGGAGCCACTACTGATTCGGAGAGTTGACGACGACATCCCCCCTTCCGATCCTAGCTGTATCGAGGCCCGGCGGCCGGGGTTGCAACGTAAGGCCTGGCTTGGCAGTGAACGCGTCGCTCCGTCCCTGTCTCTAAAACCAGGCCAACAGTCTGAGCCGCCGCTCGCATGTCGCGCCTAATGCCAACATGCGAAAGAGCGACACAACGTCGTCATGATAGCCGTCCGCTGCGAGGGCCTCTATTCAGCGACAATGAGTTCGAGCGAGGCGAGCCTGAATTGTCTGCGTTGAGACATGCGTTGAGATATGAGGTTCGCAGCCGTTGCGAACGTCCTTACGACAAAGGCGAGACAGATCGTGCGAAATCTCCGGCAGTATCCGCTCGTTCCGAAGTGCAGATGATGGAGGGCTCTTGTGCAGTTGCCATGCGGGTGGCCTCCTGCAACAATATCTCTCGCATCCAGAGGCTTTCCGGGTCGCTGTTGTGAAGCACGGGCCATTGGACTGCCTCAGTGAAGGCGGGGAATGGCTGCGGAAGCTCGGCAATCCGAAGGGGCATCGTTCTTTGGAAATGCTTTACGAGCCCTAATGGCATCGTCCCTATGCGGTTCGTATCTACCAGTAGGGGCGGGATCATGCTGAAGCTCTGCACGAGAATGTCGATGCGCCGATTGAGGCCGAGATCGAGTAAAAAGGATTCCTCGATCGGCGTCTTGCGCGCAGCTCCGAGCTTAACCGCAACGTGGCCCATCGACATATACCGATCAAATGTAAGCCGCGGTAGTAGGTGGCTGTTCGTGCAGCAGCCTACGCAGACGAGTCTCTCCTCGAATAGGGCCGCCCTGGGGTGCGCGCTGGACATGAATAATTCCGGCAAGATAACAAAATCGACTTCGCCGCGGCGGAGAAGCTCATCGTGCTCATCGGTGAGCGCCACAAGTTCGAAGCTGACGGCGGGTGCTTCTCGCGCGACGCGCTCCACGACATTTCGGAAGAATACGACTGTTATGAAATCAGAAAGGCCGATCCGGAATCGCCGATTCGATCGAGCTGGGTCGAACACGTCCCGCGCCATAATTGAGAGCTCAATGTGCATTAGAGCCTCGCGCACAGGAGCTGCGAGTCCTTCCGCGCGTGAGGTCGGGACAAGTTCCCGCCCCCTCATCCCAAACAGCTCATCACGGAAATAGGAGCGCAGCCGGGCAACGGCTGCGCTCATG
Organism: Bradyrhizobium sp. DN3; assembly: GCF_041357655.1. Classification (NCBI taxonomy): domain Bacteria; kingdom Pseudomonadati; phylum Pseudomonadota; class Alphaproteobacteria; order Hyphomicrobiales; family Nitrobacteraceae; genus Bradyrhizobium; species Bradyrhizobium sp. DN3. Next base: position 150,024 of record NZ_JAULLN010000012.1, read on the forward strand.
GCCGGCTGACTGAGGTTAATCTTGCGTGCCGCTGCGGTGAGGTTGCGCTCGGTCATTAGAGCATCCAGCGCGACGAGAAGATTTAGATCTAGACCTTTGAAACGCATTCTTCTTATCCGGCACAAACGTCCTTGCGGCGCATACGACAAGCGGCGACGGCTGCGTCTGAAGCGGTCCTATTGGCTCGCCGAATGGACATCGGTTCCATCGTGCGATCGCGTAAAGACGCTCGCGAAGTGACCGCAAGAATGGAGAGCAACGCGGTAGGCCGATCAGCAGCGGCCGGAAACCGTCAGGAGTCCCGAAGCTGATCGGTCTCGCTGCTTCCGGCGGGCCCGGTCAGTTCGTTAATGGCAGATCAACCCCAGCGTCCGGCCAGCGCCGTGAGTTCGCCAAAGCGCCCATCGACGGCCGCGTAGCGCAGCGTTAGTCACGGCGGTTAACCTACAACCTGACGCAGTGTGCGGTTCAAGCGATTTTATCGGGCAAGCTAAACATTATTGTGCTTGAGGAGGCGTGTTCTGCCGCGTAGTGCCTGGCCTCACCTGTTTGCAGTGCAAGCGAATTCAACCACACCTGCGAGGTCACCACGCTCACCACTCGGCAAGTCTTCCCGACCGATCGCCGCCTCGCGGCGGTCTCTGGCAGCTTCGCCCCAGAGACGTTGAAGTGACGAAAGGGGCCGAGCACGTCGAAGGAGTTATAGCGTATTTGGAACTTTCCGAGCGCGGCTTATGGCGAGCCTAGCAGCGCCGGCGAGTTGGAGGCTCCTGATGCCCAGATGCCATGTTGGACGCCTCCTCCAGCAATATCCGCCGCATCCAAATGCTCGCCGGGTCGGTATTGTGAAACGCAGGCCACTGCAAAGCCTCGGTGAATGTGGGCAGGGGAAGCGGTGGCTCGACGATCCGCAGTGGCATCCGCTTTTCGAAGTGTCTGGCGAGCCGTAAGGGCATTGTGCCGATCCGGCCCGTGTCCAACAATATGGGCGGAATCAGGCTAAAGCCCTGCACAACGACCTCAATGCGTCTCTTGAGGCCGTGCTCAAGCAAAAACCATTCTTCTAGGTTTGGTCTCAGGGCTCGTCCGAACTTGGCCGTAACGTGCCCCATCGAAATGTATTTTTCGAACGTAAGCTGCCGCGATAGCTGTTTGTTCGCGCGGCAGCCCACGCATACGAGGGTCTCGTCGAACAGCGTCGCCTTAGGGTGCGCGCTCGACATGAACAATTCCGGCAGAATGAGAAAGTCGACCTCGCCGCGGCGGAGCAGCTCATCGGGTTCATCGGAAAATGGCAGCAATTCGAACCGCACCGCGGGAGCTTCCTGCGCAACACGGTCCACGATTCTACGAAAAAAGACGATTGTCATGAAATCGGAGAGAATGACCCTGAAGCGTCGGCTCGATTGAGTCGGGTCGAATGCGTCCCGTGATATGATCGAGAGTTGGATGTGCAGCAGGGCCTCGCGAACCGGACCTGCAAGCGCCTCCGCGCCAGGTGTCGGGACGAGCTCGCGACCTCTCATGGTAAATAGTTCATCGCGGAAATAGGTGCGCAGCCGCGCGATCGCAGCGCTCATAGCGGGCTGGCTCAGGTTAATTTTGCGCGCCGCCGCTGTGAGGTTGCGCTCCGTCATCAGAGCATCGAGCGCAACGAGAAGATTTAGATCAAGTCCCTTGAACCGCATGTTGTGAGTCTATCCATCGTGTGGATGTGTTCTATCGAAACAATCGATTTTACCAAACTGCGGGATGTTGGATAGCAAACATCAGTTTGGAAAAGTAATCAGGCATACCACGATGGCTGCTGGTCGCTCCCGCGGGCTCAGAGAAAAACTTCTGGACGTGCGAGCAGCACGCCGCATCCGTTTCGAGGGCGGCTATGGGCGCGCCGTGCGAGCCACGTCGATTCTTCTCAGCGCGAAGCTCGCTCAATGGGATACCAGGCGGATCCCGATAAACCTTGGTTTGCGTATTCCATCCGTTTCCATATTGGAGGTTTACTCGCGTACACTTGAGAGCGCGTTCAGCCTCATTCTAGTGTCGCGAAATAGCGGCAGGCGCAGATTGCGGATGCCAAGCATTTCAGGCGAATCTCCAAATGGCTCGCCTGTTCACCGCATTCAGGGCGTGTCGAAGATGCATAAGAACCAGTTTGATCTGATGCCGCTCCGATGCGCCATCGATGAGGCCCCGCGCATCGATGGCCTGCCTTCAGACGTCAAAACATCGACAGCGATGCTGGACGAGGCGGAAAAGCGCCGTGGTGCAGACAGGTTCTGGTTAGTCCAATCGCTTCGTCGGTATCTTCCGGCCTATCGCGCGCAGGGCATTGGTCGGGTGACGACGCGAACGATGCGATCGCTTCATCGCGAGAGAAGGCGCGAGGCGCGGTGCAGGCGAGGGGTGCCGAGCTCCGACGGGGCATGGCAGCGCCATTTCAGTGTGGACCGGCGCTTTGGCGGGTAGCGAGTTCACGTGACCATCTCCGCTCTTAATTCCACTGGCGCAAGGAAGCCCGCCATGAACATTGCCGTATCCCGGACTGCGGAAGCTCCTTCTGCACGCGCTCAAGTGCAGTGGAGCCGTCGCTGGGAAAACGAATTGCAGCTCACCGATCATGCCGAACTCGCCGAGTTCTTCCGCAAGAGTTACGGGCCGACCGGTGCGTTCAATGCGCAGCCATTTGAGGGCAACCGAAGTTGGGCCGGGGCGAGGCCTGAGGTCCGCATTATCGGTTACGACGCGCGCGGGGTAGCCGCTCATGTCGGGCTACTACGCCGCTTCATCAAGATTGGCGGGGTCGATCTACTCGTTGCCGAACTGGGGTTATATGCGGTGCGTCCGGATCTCGAAGGGCTGGGAATCAGCCACGCAATGCGCGTGACGTATCCGATACTGCAGGAGCTTGGGGTTCCATTCGGCTTCGGTACGGTTCGGCCTGCGCTTGAGAAACATATGACTCGACTGGTCCAAAGGCAGGGGCTCGCCACCCTCATGTCTGGCATTCGCGTCCGCTCCACGCATCCGGATGTCTATCCCAGTTTGTCGCCGATCCGCATCGAAGACGTGATCGTGGTGGTTTTCCCGGTTGGACGCTCGATAAGCGAGTGGCCGGCAGGGACGATCATCGATCGGAACGGGCCTGAGCTGTGAAAGCGCTTTTCCCCCTATCTGCTGTCCGCTGCGACTACGCTGACGTGAGCGGAAGTCGCCCTGTCTATTTGACCTTTGACGATGGGCCAAATCCATTCTGCACGCCAGAGGTGCTCGATGTGCTGGCGCAACATGGGGTTCCGGCGACGTTCTTCGTGATCGGCACGTACGCGGCCGACCAACCTGAACTCATTCGACGAATGATTGCGGAAGGGCATGAGGTTGCGAACCACACGATGACGCATCCAGATCTATCCAGATGCGGACCTGCGGAGGTGCACGATGAAGTGCTGACGGCGAGCGAGGCGATCCGTTTGGCGTGCCCGCAGGCCTCGCCCAGGCACATGCGAGCACCTTACGGCATATGGACACAAGAGGTGCTCGCTATGTCAGCGAGCGCTGGTCTTACAGCTGTGCACTGGTCGGTCGATCCGAGAGATTGGTCCCGCCCCGGGGTCGATAGAATTGTGAATTCAGTACTGGCGAGCGTTCGCCCGGGTGCAATCGTGCTCCTGCACGACGGATATCCTCCCGATGAGGAGAGACTGTGCACTGATGCCACGCTGCGTGATCAGACCACGATGGCGCTGTCATATCTGATTCCGGCATTACAACGGCGCGGGTTTGTAATCCGTCCACTTCCTCAACTTCACTGAACAAAAACTGAGACCCTATGGACCTGCTCGCTACAACCAGCGCTGTCGCCGTTTCGTCTTATGCGCTGCTCTCGACTATCTACAAAAGCGCGCAAGCGCTTTATGCCCAGCCGGCGATTAAGTCATCGCTGCAGGACAAGCCGGTACAATCCGAGGTGGTCCTTCCCACTGTGGACGTCATCGTGCCGTGCTTCAACGAGGATCCAAACACGCTCGCGGAATGTCTGGAGTCGCTTGCGAATCAAGACTATGCCGGAAAGCTACAGGTCTATGTGGTCGACGACGGATCTGCAAATCGCGACGTTGTCGCGCCTGTACACAAGATCTATGCAAACGATCCGAGATTCAGCATCCTCTTGCTGGCAAAGAACGTTGGGAAGCGCAAGGCGCAGATCGCTGCAATACGCAGCTCATCCGGGGACCTGGTGCTCAACGTGGACTCGGATACGATACTTGCTGCTGACGTTGTCACGAAGCTTGTATTGAAGATGCATGACTCGCAAGTCGGTGCGGCCATGGGTCAGTTGATAGCGAGCAATCGCAGCGAAACCTGGCTGACCAGGCTGATCGACATGGAATACTGGTTGGCGTGCAACGAAGAGCGCGCGGCACAGGCTCGTTTCGGTGCCGTCATGTGCTGCTGCGGCCCATGTGCCATGTATCGTCGCTCCGCGCTCGCCTTGCTTCTTGATCAATACGAAGCGCAATTCTTTCGTGGGAAGCCGAGCGATTTCGGCGAGGATCGCCATCTAACGATCCTCATGCTCAAGGCGGGGTTTCGAACCGAATACGTCCCGGACGCAATCGCAGCAACAGTCGTCCCGGACAGTCTTGGGCCATATCTGCGTCAGCAACTCCGCTGGGCGCGCAGTACCTTTCGGGACACGTTTCTTGCATTACGCCTGCTGCCAGAGCTCGATGGCTATCTGACGCTAGACGTTATCGGGCAAAATCTCGGCCCGTTGCTTCTCGCCCTTTCATCCCTGGCTGCGCTCGCGCAGTTCCTAATCGGCGGCTCTGTACCCTGGTGGACGGGATTGACGATTGCAGCAATGACAATGGTCCGGTGCAGTGTGGCAGCCCTTCGTGCTCGCGAACTGCGGTTTCTCGGCTTCTCGCTCCACACACCGATCAATATCTTTCTCTTACTTCCTTTGAAGGCTTATGCGCTTTGTACATTGAGCAACAGCGATTGGCTATCGCGCAAGGTCGCCAATGTGCCGGCCGAAGGGGAAAAGCAGTCTGTCATCCCGCACCCGAACGCTGGACGAAGTCCTGCAATTATGGGAGGGATGTCTGGCACAATTTGTAAGGCGGGAGTTTCGCACCGTCCATCGAGCCTGGCAGCGACGGAGAGTGTTTGCGGTCGCGATCGTTCGACTGCCTACAAATAGGTGGTTGTTTCATGACCCTGGACACAAACCATCAGCTATTAGAGCGAGAGTTGGCTGTCGACGATCCATGGCGCCTCGACAGTAGTTCGTTCGAGCAGGAGCGGTACGCGCAAATGCTCCGGATGTCGCGTTGCAACGGAGATGTTGCGCATGCCCTCGAAGTAGGATGTGCAGCCGGTGCATTCACGGACATGCTGGCGCCGCTATGCAAACGACTCACCGTGGTCGATGTCATGCCGCAGGCGATCGAGCGAGCGCAACTCCGGACAAGGAAGTGGTCACATATCACGTGGGTGACCTGCGACATTCAGCGGTTCTCGACCATTGAGCAGTTCGATTTGATCGTCGTGGCCGAGGTTCTTTACTACCTCAAGGACATTGTCGAGATGCATGCGGCTATCCGCAATCTGGTGAGTATGCTTGCGCCAAATGGAGCTCTGATCTTCGGGTCCGCACGTGATGCCACATGTCAACGCTGGGGTCATGCTGCTGGTGCCGAAACGGTGATCGCTCTCTTCAACGAGAACCTATCGGAGGTCGATCGTCTGCACTGCCACAGCGAGTCGGTCAACGAAGACTGCTTGATCGTCCGCTTCCAGAAACCGGGTCACTCGTCAGAACAATCAAACGTCGGTCACTAGGCCAGGGGGTCGTATGCGCATCTGCGGCATCAAGTTAACACATGACGGGGCAATTGCTGTCGTCGAGGACGGGCGGCTTGTCTTTTGCACCGAGCAAGAGAAGCGCGGCAACAGTCCACGCTATCAGTCCGTCGACAATCTCGATGCAGTCGTGCTCGCCTTGGCGGAGCATGGTCTGGATCCGCGGGATATCGATCAGTTCGTCATCGATGGCTGGGATGGTGAGATCGAGTCGCAGTTCCATGTCAACAGTGGAGCTGTGCCGATCTCATTGAAAGGGGCGCCATATGTCGAGCGCCATGCTGAGGGCCTTCTTGATGCCGTCGACGGCTTTGGCCTGATCCTCGGCGGCAAGGTGTTCCCATATAAGAGCTACCCGCACGTCACGGGCCACGTTACGTCTGCATATAGCACCAGTCCCTTTGCCACCGCGGGAAAACCCGCGTTCTGTCTGGTATGGGACGGCTGCATCTTTCCACGTCTTTATTATGTCGAACCTCGGCGGGCACGGCTCATTGGATCCCTGTTTCCGATGATCGGCCATGCCTATGCTGCCGCGGGCCTTCACTTCGGACCTTACAGGCAGCCGAACCGCTCGAGTTGGGATCTGGGCATCGCCGGCAAGCTGATGGCCTACATCGCGCTTGGCTCTGTCGACGAAAGCATCGTGTCAGTGTTTCAGGAGCTTTATGAAAAGCGCTTCGCGGCTGACACGGAGCAGGCGCGTCGCTACCGCGCTGACATCAACAATGCGGAATCGTCTCTTGCAGCTCTGCATGACTTCTTCGAGGCAAGCGCATTGCGCCTGACGGCCAAGCGAGCGGAGGACGTCCTTGCGTCGTTTCATGTGTTCCTGGAACGTCTTCTTGTCAAGGAAATCGCGATGGTTCTGCTGCGGCACTCGTCGCTTCCGGGAGCGCGAAATCTATGTGTCGCCGGAGGCTGCGGTCTCAATATCAAGTGGAACAGCGCGCTTCGTGCGACGGGATTGTTCGATGATGTCTGGGTGCCGCCGTTTCCGAATGACAGCGGTTCGGCAATCGGCGCTGCTTGCGGTGCGATGGCGGCGCAAAATGGCTTCGGGCCGTTGGAATGGTCAGTCTACAGTGGTCCGGCCCTGCAGGACAGCGAGCTTCCGTCGGACTGGGAGGCCGCGCCGTGCAGTCTACGTGAACTTGCGGCGATTCTCGCCGACAACAAGCCGATCGTCTTCCTTTCCGGCCGCGCCGAGCTTGGGCCGCGGGCGTTGGGCGGGAGAAGCATTCTTGCAGCCCCAAGCTCCCCGGCAATGAAAGATCATCTCAACGACATTAAGCGTCGCGAGCACTTCCGACCGGTGGCGCCGATTTGTCTGGAGGATCGGGCGCCGGAGATCTTCAGCCCAGGCACGCCAGATCCTTACATGCTCTTCGATCACCAGACCCGGGCGGAATGGCGCGACAAGATCCCCGCTGTGATCCATCTTGACGGCTCGGCGCGCCTGCAGACAATTTCCCGCAACTCTCCGCACCAAATCGCCGCGCTTCTCGTCGAATTTGAGCAACTCACGGGCATTCCGCTGCTCTGCAACACGAGCGCCAACCTCCACGGACGCGGATTCTTCCCGGATGCTGCGGCGGCCTGCCAATGGGGGCGTGTCGAGCATGTGTGGTGCGACGGCGTGCTCTGGACCAAAACGGCCGTCAAGAAGCCATCGTCTGCGGAACGACTTCTGTCAGCCTAAGATGAACATGTCCACTGTAGCGATCGACCTTGCCGGCGTGAAAAAGTCATTTGGCGACAAGGTCATCGTCAATGAACTGTCGTTCTCGGTTGCGCGCGGAGAATGCTTCGGCCTGCTTGGGCCAAATGGAGCAGGCAAGAGTACGATTGCGCGTATGCTCCTCGGCATGATTTCGCCAGACGCAGGCAAGATTACGGTCCTCAATGAGCCTGTACCTTCCCGCGCTCGTGTGGCGCGTGTGCGCATCGGCGTGGTGCCGCAGTTCGATAACCTTGAACTCGAGTTCACCGTGCGAGAGAATCTGCTTGTGTTTGGCCGCTATTTCGGCATGAGCGCTCGCAAGATCGAGGCGATCGCGCCCTCGCTGCTCGAGTTTGCGCGCCTCGAAAGCAAGGCGAACGTGCGCGTCTCTGAGTTGTCCGGTGGCATGAAGCGGCGGCTGACGCTGGCGCGTGCCTTGATTAATGATCCACATCTACTCGTGATGGACGAGCCGACGACTGGTCTGGATCCACATGCACGCCACCTGATTTGGGAACGCTTGCGGGTTCTGCTTGCGCGTGGCAAGACGATTCTCTTGACCACTCACTTCATGGAAGAGGCCGAACGCCTGTGCGATCGGCTGTGCGTGCTTGAGAGTGGGTGCAAGATCGCCGAAGGCAAGCCCGACGCCTTGATCGACGAGCATATCGGCAGCAACGTGATCGAAATCTATGGCGGTGATCCACATCAGCTCCGTGAGCTGATCAGGCCTTATGCGCGGCACATCGAAGTGAGTGGAGAGACGCTTTTTTGTTATGCGCCATATCCGGAGCAGGTACGCATGCACCTGCGCGGGCGAGCGGACCTTCGCGTTCTGCAGCGCCCGCCCAATCTCGAAGACGTGTTTTTGCGGTTGACCGGGCGCGAGATGGAGAAATGAGCGATGGGTGAAGCTTATGCGGCGGTAATGCCCGCTAACGCGTACAACTGGATAGCGGTATGGCGTCGAAATTTCCTGGCATGGAGGAAGGTCGCGCTTGCATCGCTTCTCGGCAACCTCGCAGATCCCATAACCAATCTGCTCGGCCTTGGCTTTGGCCTCGGCCTCATCGTGGGACGAGTCGAGGGGACTTCGTACATCGCCTTTCTGGCGGCGGGTATGGTCGCGATCAGCGCCATGACATCCGCGACCTTTGAAACCATGTATGCAGCCTTTGCGCGCATGGATGCAAAGCGCACCTGGGAAGCGATCCTCTCTACTCAGCTCACGCTTGGCGATATCGTTCTGGGTGAACTGGTGTGGGCGGCCAGTAAGTCCGTTCTGGCCGGGACAGCAATTGGGATTGTCGCTGCCACATTGGGTTATGCATCCTGGACCTCGATTTTCTGTGCGATACCAACAGTCGCCCTTACCGGCCTTGTCTTCGCCAGCCTGGCAATGGTCGTCATATCTCTTGCGCCAACTTATGATTACTTCGTGTTTTACCAGTCGCTCGTCCTTAGCCCTATGGTGTTTCTGTGTGGCGCGGTCTTTCCGATGAGCCAACTGCCCGGCTCATTTCAGCACTTCGCCGGCTTGTTGCCGCTCGCACATTCGGTCGACCTTATTCGCCCGGCGATGCTTGAGCGCGGCGCCGACAGTGTTGCCCTCCACGTCGGTGCGCTTTGCGTTTACGCGGTATTGCCCTTTTTCGTGTCGACAGCACTGTTTCGGCGCCGCCTGCTGCGTTGACGTGAGTTGAGCGATAACGGAGAAAGTCAAATCGATGCAGGGTCACGATGCTTTCTGCGGTAGCTCGGGAAGACCTGGTCTGTCACAGCAGTTGCTGAATGGCCTTAAGAGCGCCGCGATCGAGCCAGGTCTACGGCCGCCTGTTCAGTCGATTGGTGCGGACGCCAGTATCGTTATTTTCTGAGCGCCTGTCGCTAGCCGCCGAGACGGACTTTGGAGGATCCTGGTTGTGCTGTCTGGCCCGTGCAGCCGACGGAGCGTGACTGTACAGATAGATGGAACGGCAGTTGACCTTCCCGTCATCATCGAATGGAGAATGAGATGTTGTGCCTGGGAATTAGTGGCGGTCTTGACCGAATCTATGAAAGCTCGCCGGAGCTGCCGAATACATTTCTTCACGATGGCGCGGCGGTCCTTGTGCGCGATGGCCGCGTGATCGCTGCCGTCGAAGAGGAACGCCTCAATCGCGTCAAGCACTCCAACAAGCTCCCGAGCAATTCGATCCGATATTGCCTTTCCATCGCAGGAGTTGAGCTCGGCGAGATCGACCGTATCGCGTTCTACGCGACTGAAGCCTACTGCAACACTATGCTCGAGCGTCTTTCTGTTTCTCAGCCCGTTCCGCTGGACGCCAAATTGTTGCTGCGGCAGCTGCTGGCACGGGAGTTCGGCGCCGAGATCGATCCGTCCCGGCTTTCCTTCGTGAATCACCACGAGGCGCATGCCGTGAGCGCGTTTGCTATGTCCGGGTTCGAGCAAAGTCTCGTTTTTACGATCGACGGCGGTGGCGATCTTCTCTCGGGCTTATTGGCGGTGGGGTCTGGCACCGAAATTGCGCAACTTGCAACCTTCCCGGAACATAACTCCCTGGGACTGTTCTATCTCGAGACAATCCGGTATCTCGGCTACGGGTTATTCGACGAGTACAAAGTGATGGGGCTTGCCCCGTACGGTGATCCCGCTCCCTATCGCGAGCTCTTCGCGCGGTTCTACGAGTTGTTGGACAACGGTGGCTATCGCGTTCACCTGGATCGAATCGGTCCGGCCCTAGTCCGCAACATCGAGGTTCGGCGAAAAGGAATGCCATTCACCCAACAGCATCGAGATGTCAGCGCTTCGCTGCAGGAAGCGCTGGAGCGGATCGTGTTTCACATCCTGCGCCACTATCGCGAAGCGACGGGCATGACTCGCTTGTGCCTGGCTGGGGGTGTAGCCCATAATTGCACGCTGAACGGTAAGCTGCTTTATTCCGGGCTATTTGACGACATCTTTGTCCAACCCGCAGCGCACGACGCCGGTTGCGCACTCGGCGCTGCATTGATGATGTCAAACGAGCTGGGCAGGCCAGCGCCGCGCGAGCGACTGCCGGACGTTTATTGGGGGCCCGATCTCGGAACCGAGCAAGCCGTAGAGCATGAGCTCAACGCATGGTCAGGCCACCTCGACATTCAACGAAGTGATGACATAGCATCCAGTGCGGCAGAATGGATGGCAAATGGCGCTGTAATCGGCTGGGTTCAGGGCCGCTCTGAATTCGGCCCACGTGCGCTTGGTAACCGCAGCATCCTTGCGGACCCGCGGCCTGCGGAAAACAAGGACCGCATCAACGCGATGGTCAAGAAGCGCGAGGGCTATCGCCCGTTTGCGCCATCTGTACTGGAGGATGATGCGAGCGAGTTCTTTGAGCTCCCGGACGGCACGCGGCAGCTCCCCTTCATGAACTTCGTGGTTCGTGTGCGTGAAGCCAAGCGTAACGTGCTCGGTGCGATCACGCACGTTGATGGGACCGCTCGGCTGCAGACAGTATCGCGCGAGACAAACCCCACCTATTGGGATGTAATTGATGCGTTCAAGAGGCGAACCGGCATCCCGGTTCTTCTAAATACGTCATTTAACAACAATGCCGAGCCGATCGTGGAGTCCGTTTCAGATGCGATCACCACGTTCTTGACGACTGACCTGGACGGACTTGTTGTTGGGCCTTTCCTCGTCAGGAAGCGGGCAGCATCACTGCAGGATTGGAGTGCACTGGGCGTTTCATTGCCGCCGTATGCATCCCTTCATCGTGTTCGCTCCCACACGGGGCCAGATCGTCAGGAAACGGTCTGCGAGATCCGCACGGGACATTCCGGCCGCGACAGTATGCGTATCTCATATGAGCTTTTCGAGATCTTGATGCGGATCGAGGGCGAGGCGTCGCTCGGCTCGCTTCTCGACGCAACCATGCTGGGCCAGGCCAAGCGTGAAGATCTCGTGAAGGAATTGCGGCTCGTGTGGGAGCTGCGGGGCGTTCGCCTGCATCCGCCGCGCGCGGCTTGCGGCCGCAATAAACTGCAAAGCGAAACATAGCCGGAGCTCAGAGCATGGCCATGCTTATGCCTGCATGTGAGGAGGCCTGGCCATCCGACGCACAAGGTTCATCGGCCATCCGACTGAAATCGGCACGCCGACGCAACACCGCCGAAGAAAGACGGAAAGTGTTGAGAGAACGCGGCCCATCACGGAAAGTGCTGCTATGAAGTTCTACCGACGCAGCTCACCGGCACCGCGATTTCAGACCATGATGCCGGACAAGATGATACGTGAGATGTCTGCAACGACGTCTCTTGTCCAACCAGGAGCCCGGGAAGAGGCAATGCAGATGCTTAGTGGTTCGAGGAATGATCGGTTCGTAGTTTCCCGGCGACGTACGGGGTTCGGCGACTGCCTGTGGTCACTGGCGGCTGCCTGGCGTTTCGCAAAGCAGACAGGACGGACGCTAGCCATTGATTGGCGGGGATCTTGTTATCTCGATGAGCCATTCACCAACGCCTTTCCAGTCTTCTTCGAACCGGTTCAAGACATTGCTGGCGTGCGGGTGATTTGCGACGACAAGATCAATCAGTATACATTTCCGGGACCATTCTTCCCGACATGGTGGAACAAGCCACCCATCGATTGCGTCTATCGCCCGGACGAGCAGATTTTCCGGGAACGCGACGAGCTCGATCAACTGTTCCAAAGTCAGCAAGATAGTGACGCTAACACGGTTGTGTGTGACGCGTGCCTGATGTGGCGCTGCGATCAGGAGGCCGAACGAGAAATCTTTCGGAGCATCAAGCCACGACCTGAAATTCAGGCTCGAATTGATGCTATCTACCGCGAGCACTTTGAGCCGTACAGCGTAATCGGCATTCATGTCCGGCATGGCAACGGCGAGGATATTATGGGGCATGCTCCCTATTGGGCCGACCCGGAGCGCGCCTTGCGACAGGTCCGTAATGCCATTGATAAGGCCAGGGGTTTACCCCACCCAAAACCCGTGAGGGCGTTCCTGTGCACGGACAGCGCGCTCGTCCTTGAGAAGGTTTCGACTATATTTCCCGATGTTTTCACGATCCCAAAACAGTTCCAGGCGCCTCAGGCCGGCCCATTGCACAACGCCGCGTTCGGAGCCGAGGGTGGCTTTTCCGCCCTCATCGAAATGTATCTGCTTGCGCGCTGCGACACCGTGATCCGTTTTCCCCCGACGAGCGCCTTCACGCGCTATGCGCGTCTCTTTGCCCCACGCGTTATAGAATTCGATTTGAACGATCCGAGCCGATTGATCCTGATTGAACAAACCTCGCAAGAGCTCGTGGCTTCATGAAAGTCGTAGCCCGCTTGATCGATCTGATTGCCGCTCTTTGCATCCAGCAGTACTGGCAGTTCTTTTCGGGGCGGCAAATGTCTGCCCAAAGTGAGACTTCCACCGGAGAACAGAACGATGCGGCGGCCGAATGCCTTCCGCTGAAGCTCGACGTCGACAACAATGGCCTTAACGTGCTGCCGCCGGGCTAAACAGGTGGAACACGTCTTCGTCTTTGCCTCGGGCGGACCGCGACTCGAAGCTAATCGGTGGTCGATCGCGGATGAACATATCGAAAGGTTCTGCGTTCAGCCGGCGAGTTCCGTCGTGGTGGTCGGGCACTCGCTGGTGCGGACGGCGCTCTCGAGATCCACTATGTTGGGCTGAACATTCAGCGCGCCAGGTCGTGGTCCGGATTCAATCCGCCCGGAGATGTGCCAGTGCTGGACACAGCAGAGCAGGGCGCGATGAAGTCAGCATCAGTTGCCGACGAATCTAACGCACGAAGCTGGTAACGTCAGTTTTCGAGTTGACGTGGCTACTGGCCGCGGTCGCTATCCTGATCGTCGTTGCTTCGACGAGAGGCGCTGGCCATCCGCTGGCTCTTCCGGTTGTGCGATCAGGAAAGAGAGCGCGGCTCGTAGCCTTGTCTTGACGCAGGCGAGTGTGCTCGCGACATTACGTAGCTGATGCACCATCACTGTCACAAAGCACACGCATCGTGTCTTGAACCCGCCAAGCATTCCGTGTGCGCGACATTAGGACGCAAAACGGAAGCGGATTTATGGGCATCGCAGTGGCACAAACCCTGCTACGCGTGCGCCGGCGCAAAAGCAGAGGAGGCGGGCGTGGGTCTCGATCTAAAAAATGACGATCTGATCAGAGGCCCGGTGCCCGAAACACAGTTGGGCTGCCTGTTTCACGCGGATAAAGCCCGTGTTCATCGCGGAGAGCAGAAGGCGATGTTGCTGACCGGGGCATCGCGCGGAATTGGCCATGCCACTGCCAAGCTGTTCTCGGAGGCGGGCTGGCGCATCATTTCTTGCGCGCGCCAACCGTTCGACGGCGAGCGATGCCCCTGGGAGGCAGGGAACGAGGATCATGTCCAGATCGACCTCAGCAATCATCAAATGCTGCCGCGCGCGATCACCGAGGTCAAGAAGCGCTTGGCCGGTGCACCTTTGCACGCGCTTGTGAATAATGCTGGTGTCTCGCCGAAAACGCCCACTGGCGATCGGATGACGTCGTTGACGACGTCAACCGAGACCTGGATGAGGGTATTCCATCTCAATCTGGTGGCCCCGATCCTGCTGGCGCAGGGTTTGTTTGACGAGCTAAGAGCCGCGTCAGGATCGATCGTGAATGTGACTTCAATCGCGGGCTCGCGGGTGCACCCGTTTGCCGGCAGCGCCTATGCGACCTCGAAAGCTGCGCTTGCGAGCCTCACACGCGAAATGGCCCATGATTATGCGCCGCATGGCATTCGCGTGAATGCGATCGCGCCCGGCGAAATCAGGACGGACATGTTATCGCCCGACACAGAAGCGCGTCTCGTGCCATGTATCCCGCTGCGCAGAGTGGGAACCCCGGATGAAGTGGCCAAGGTCATCTTCTTCCTGTGCTCGGATGCGGCGAGCTATGTCACGGGGGCCGAGGTGCCGATCAATGGTGGGCAACATCTGTGAATCGGCCAGCCTTGGCGACGCAGCTGACTTGAGCTGCAGCAGCGGTACTTATGTTCTCCGCTGACGACGCGCACACAATCCGCAAAAACGAAATGAAGGCACACTGTAAGTTTACCGTAGTGCCATGAAAAGGTGTTACGGTTCTATGTCATCTCGTCAACACTTGGCGCTAGATCGAGAGTGACATGAAAAACGAAGCTCGCCGACCCGAACAAGATGCCAGGGAGGATGATCAAGACAAAGGAGACCGCCTCATGCTGCATATCCCGTCCTCACGCGAAAGACCTGCCTCGCAACCTGAGCCGGAGCGTAAGCTCTCGGGGGAGCCGTTGCGTGAGAGCGCGCTGACCTGCATCTTCGAAATATCGAAAATACTCACCGCTCCTTGTCGGCTCGAAGTCACGTTGGCCAACGTTGTTGGTCTTCTGCAATCGTTTGTGCAGATGCGACACGGCATCGTCTCACTGTTCGACGATGACGGCATGCCGGAAATTACAGTGGGCGCCGGCTGGAGCGAAGGCAGCGACGAACGTTACCGGATGCGCCTGCCGCGGAAGGCAATTGACCAGATCGTTGCGACAGACAGGCCTCTTGTCGCCGAGAACGTAGCCGCCGAGCCGGCATTCAGCGCTGCCGACCGGGAAGTGCTCGGCGCCTCCGATGATATGCCAGTATCGTTCATCGGGGTTCCGATTCGCATTGATCCGAAGGTCGTGGGTACGCTGACGATCGACCGTATCCGGGACGATAGGTCGAGTCTCCGGCTGGATTACGATGCGCGGCTGCTCGCCATGATCGCCAACCTGGTGGGACAAACAGTGAAGTTACATCGCTTGTTCGCCTGCGATCGCGAACGACTGATGGCGGAGAAAGACCGGCTGCAAAAGCAAATATTAGAGCTCAGGCAACCCGCTCGGGAGCGCAAGAAGCTACACGCCCATGGGATCATTGGCGATAGTCCGGCGCTGCGCGGGCTGCTCGAGAAGATTGCGGTTGTAGCGAGATCGAACAGCACGGTTCTGCTGCGTGGCGAATCCGGTACCGGGAAGGAACTGGTAGCCAAGGCCATTCACGAATCGTCGTCCCGCGCCAAGCGGCCGTTCGTTAAGCTGAATTGCGCGGCGCTCCCTGAGACCGTCCTGGAATCCGAATTATTTGGCCATGAGAAAGGTGCCTTTACCGGTGCGTTCAGCTCGCGCAAGGGACGCTTCGAACTTGCTGACAAAGGAACGTTATTTCTTGACGAGATCGGCGAGATCTCAGCTCCGTTCCAGGCGAAGTTGCTGCGCGTTCTGCAAGAGCAGGAGTTCGAGCGCGTCGGCAGCAACCAGACTATTAAGGTCGATGTTCGAGTTATAGCTGCGACCAACAAGAACCTTGAAGAGGCCGTGGCAAGGAGCGAGTTCCGCGCGGACCTTTACTATCGCATCAGCGTAGTTCCCTTGCTGTTGCCGCCGCTGCGCGAAAGACGCAGTGATATTCCGCTGCTTGCCAGCGAGTTCCTCAGGAATTTCAACAACGAGAACGGCCGTACGCTGACCTTGGAGGCGAGTGCGATCGATGTACTGATGAACTGCGGCTTTCCGGGAAATGTCCGCGAACTCGAAAACTGCATCGAGCGGACAGCGACGCTGTGCGCCGGATCATCGATCGTCAGAAGTGACTTTGCATGCTGCCACGGCCAGTGCCTTTCCGCGATGCTGTGGAAAAGTACATCGGACGAGATGACAGTCCAGCCGGCACCCATCGCGCCGGTGCCTTCGAAATCCATCACTCCGGTACCTCAAGCGACTGCGCCGGTCCCGCCTGTTGGCAGCGACTTGGTCTCACTGGCACCTCCCGGCACAGTCCTCGTAAGTGGCCCGAGAATGGCCGATCGCGAGCGGGTCATTGCGGCCATGGAAAGATCTGGTTGGGTGCAGGCAAAGGCAGCGCGCTTGCTCGGACTAACGCCGCGCCAGATTGGCTACGCGCTAAGGAAATACGGAATCGAGATCAAACGGTTCTGACGCAAGGACCAAAACCGTCGGGGCCACCGCGGTTTGCTGCCAAATGCCGCCGTTTTTTCACTTGCGGGACCGTCCGTCGTCCCATCGTGATTGACGGCGGTAGTCTGCCGCAAGCTATCTCAGCGTTACTCAGCTGACGTCCCAGGGGAATAGCGCTGTCGCAGCCCCGACGCGGTGTCGGTGTTCGCTCATCAGAACACCGGGCTAGGGCGGCGCATCGGTCCCGTCCAAAGGCCTGTCGTAGCTAGTCGATTCCAAAATCGGGTGCGATGGTACGACACTTGCTGTGCGCCTTGCAGCTATCGCAACTTTGGAGCAACTCCGTGCACAATGTCGTCTGCATCAAACAGGTTCCCGACTCTGCGCAGATCCGCGTGCACCCCGTGACAAATACGATCATGCGTCAGGGCGTGCCGACCATCATCAACCCATATGACCTCTTCGCGCTCGAGGCCGCGCTGGACTTGCGCGATCGGTTCGGCGGCGAAATAACCGTCCTTACAATGGGGCCGCCTTCGGCGGAAGACTCCTTGCGAAAGGCGTTGACCTATGGCGCCGATCGCGCCGTACTGCTCACCGATCGCTGCTTTGCGGGCTCCGACACCCTGGCCACAACGTATGCGCTAGCAACAGCCATCCGAAAAATTGGTAAGGAATATGGCCCGACAAACCTCATCTTCACCGGCAAGCAGACCATCGACGGCGATACGGCGCAGGTTGGGCCCGGCATCGCGAAGCGGCTGGGCGTATTGCAGCTAACCTACGTTGCCAAGGTCAGATCCTTAGATCTCGCCGCCCATACAATTGAAGCGGAACGACGCTCCGAAGGTGGTGTCCAGGTGCTGCACACGAGGCTGCCCTGTCTCATCACCATGCTGGAGGCAACCAATCAGATTCGGCGGGGCGCGATGGCGGATGCCTTGCGTGCCGCGCGTGCGCCAATCGTGAAATGGAGCGCGCACGATGCCGGTGTCGAAGACGTCTCCAAATGCGGCCTCAAGGGCTCGCCGACCGTCGTCAAGCGAGTGTTCGCTCCCTCTGCGCGGGCTGAGAAGGCGGTGCTGGTTGAGGCCGCCGAGCAACCGGCGCAGGCGTTGATAGACGCTATCTTCAAGCATCAACCGAAGCTGGAATCCGATCTTGCCGCACTAGCCCGTGACGCTTGATCTGGAGAGCTTTGTTAGATGCATTCGGGTCTATACGGTGGCCGGTACTCAGCTGGACACCAACGACATGTTCGGGCCTCAGGCTGCTATCGACGAGGTCATACAGTTTACGAGACAGGCCACGACATCCGGAGCATGTCGCGGCCTGGAGTCCCGATTATGCCGCCAAGCGCGCCGGTTGAGCGCGCCGCTGCCGCTGTCCGAAAGCCTCGTGATTGCCTGGCGCGGACCGTCGGCCTGATTGTCGCGAAACTCATCGTGCTCTTCATTGCTGGCTACGTACTATTTCAACGGCAAGAGGTCAGGGCGTGAATACGTAAGCGGGTCGGGTCAGCAACAAGGACAACTGCTCAGCATCCACCGTGTGGTCCCCGGACTATTTTGCACCCTGGGACTGAGCTTACTGTCCACCGATTTCTGCTACAGCCAACGCGCCACCGCGGAGAGCGAGGAGTCCGCATCGCTGCCGCTGGCGCACAAAATGGCTTCGCGCATCGGCGCGACGTCGAACCCGCCAAGCGGCGGCTTCAGTGCCGCCTGCAACGCCGCATCATGCGCGCGCCGCGGCGCCAGTAGCAGGACCGCATCATAGGGCGGGATCGCCTGCTTGGGATCGGCCAGCGTCACCAGGTCGTATTTCTTGATCTGTCCGTCGCTGAAAGCCCATGACGCTTATGATGCAGCGCTGCAAAGTCGATCGCGCCGAAAGCCTTCGGAATTATGGCCTCCAGGCGCGTGGTCACGCTATGAAAATCCGCGGCCGCGTCCTCTGGCTTTGCTCAACGCGGACTCTCTCGACAAGACACGATCTCTCGCTGACCAAACCTCGTACCACTTGCCGGCATAATGGAACAAAGACCCCTGTCTTGCCCATCAACGTTACTCCCGGGTCACGGACGGCTCATCGCTGCGATCGAGGTGCCGCTTGCGTATATTATAATTGAGCAGCCAGACCGCGCAGACTGCAATCGGCACGCATGCTGCGGTTAGGTACGACGGCTCGACATGCAGTCCCACATCGTGCGCGCCCTTGGCGAGGTAGCCAAACAAGCTAACCACATAATATCCTATCGCAGCGACCGACAATCCCTCGACCGTGCGCTGCAGCCGAAGTTGTTGTCCCGTGCGCTCGTTGATAGCGTGCAACAGGTCACGATTCTGCCGCTCGATTTCGACGTCGACACGAGTTCGCAACAGATCTGCCGCACGCGCCAGCTTGGCCGATAGAGCGACCTGACGATTCTCGACCGTCTCGCAGGTTCGCATAGCCGGCGCCATGCGGCGCGCCAGGAACGACGACCAGGTCGGATAGCCCGCGATCTCGCTGCCTTCGATGATGGACAGTCGCGATTGGACCAAGTCGTTATAAGCTCTGCTGGCGCCGAAGCGAAACGGGCTCCCCGTCGCGCCTCGTTCGAAAGAGGCGGCCAGCGCGGTCAGCTCGGCAAGCAGATGGCTGTTGAGTTCCAATCCCTCCGCGCCTTGCATCCCTTCGAGCACCTCAATAAGACGTCGATCAATACGATCGACGAATGGGCCGAGCTCAAGCGCTGCTGATAGACCAAGTAGCGCCAACGGACGATAGGTCTCAATTTCAAGGAGCCGTTGCACCAATGCGCCCAGATTGTGTGGCGTCATTCCGAGGTCGCAGACGAGTATTTTGGTGAATCCGTTTTCGTCGACGCGAAAATCGGAGGCCATAACACTTGCTCCTCCCTTTACGCGCGCCATGGCCAGGCTGCTCTTGTCGAAAAGCTGTTCTGCTCGCCTCGCTGGGGAGGTGTGCCCCTCTACATCCAGCTTGATCGCGACTAGTAACTGCCCGTCCTGCCGTAAGGCGCGCATCAGGGATTGAACGGTACCGTGGGCGTCATCGAAGTGGCGAGCGGCTGGACCATTGCCGGTGCTCCATATCCAGGTAAATGTCGCAAATTCCGAATGCTGCTCCCAGCGAAGCACGACGGGCTCGATGGCTATCTGATGATGTTTCGCCGAGAGGTCTGGCGCTGGAACGTCGTGCTCCCGGCAAAATGCGACGAAGCGGTGGCGATCGCTTGCGGCCGCTTCGCCCTTCGCAAGAAATGCGAAGTGGATCATACTGAACGGTGCGACGAGTTGCGTGAATGGGCGCGCGTGTACTTCAGCGAGAACGGCATCGCGTTGCGGATGAACCGTGAACTTACTCAAATCGAGTTTATCGAGCATATGTAGCGCCTTGCTTCAGAAGCAACTCACAACCATCAGTGCTGCCGCAAGCGGCAATAGCGGCGGCACTCCTCGCAGAGGCCAGTCCGCCCAGATTTGAGACCGATAGCAACTCCGCCACGCGCCGCTGCCAAGAAGCGGCGATCGGCACGGTTTGGATGAGCGCCATCGCCAGTAGCGATCAAACCGACGGGCTCTTCGCTCGATAACCCGCCGCATGCTGCTCGGTGAAGCCCTGGCCTCACCAAAGAAGCGAACCTCTCCTTGCCGGCCAGCTCCACAGTCGGGATCGGTTCCTTGCCGAATATGCATATACGTCCGTTCTGTGAACGCAGCGCCTGCAGCGAACGTATGTTCGGCCAACCTGACCATGCGGCGACTGTTCTTCTCGATCCCATGACGCATGCGCGTTTGTGGATAGCTTTGCAGGTGTCGTGCCAGACGGGAATCGGATTTCGGGACAATGCGATTACTTAGAGTGCGTCCCGTGCAAGACGACGCTCGATGCAGTGCCGCCGCGGAGCGGCATGCCATTCTATAGTGTCTTCATATCCAGCGCGAATTGCAGTCATCTGCCGAGTTGGAGATGGCTGTGAGGAGAACTCTCGCCTGTAATCTGCGCTAAACGGAGCTTCGGCGGGCTGGCTCTTCGCTGTTCGGTTTCTCACGGCCGTGCAAACCCTGTCAGGATCAATACACTTGCAATCGAGGAGTCGGTCGCCAGCGTTTTGTCAACGTATTCAGAATCTTATGGAGTGAGTGCACGAGTTGGCACGGCGATTGCTGTAAGCGTGCAAGAACACAGGGTGGTGGCGGTGCTCGCAGAACGCGCAAAGCTAAGGGCGGTCTCTTTGAGACGCTCGTGCCAGGAGCCCGGCAGATGCGGATTGGTTCTTGTAATGCTGTACCAAGCTCACAGCGGCTCGATGAAGTGGCAGGAGCAGCAACCGCGAGGGCTTGAGCCATTCACGACAGATCGCGAAAGCCGGAAGCGACCGCGACCAGACACGCCACTCCCGCATGTGACGTTAGCCTCCCGATGGCGTGCGCGGCGCAATATCTCACCATGACTCTGCAAGCGAATGCTGGCCGTGCCGGGCATTCGCGGCATCGGACTGCTCGTGGACCGGAATCCGACTGGATCGCCGCCGCTCAATTAATGGACGCGTTCCCATCGATACGCGTGAGCAGGCATGCCGCTGTCTGCTACCGCGAAGGTGGGCACGAAGAAATTTCCTGGATGGTGAACGCGATCATAAGGCCATCGCACCAACAACTCGCCGATCTCGCGGCGGCCAATGGTTGGGCCCGGACACAGAGTTGCTTCGTCAAGGACCGTTCTCTCCTCATAGCCAGAGGTCAAATGACATCTCAAGCGTCTCGATTTACACCGGATCAGCCTCCGCAGATATCCTGCGAGTACTTGACTGAGCAAGCGCGAGCCATGTTCGGCCCACATCCGTTCGCTGCGGAGATGTCCCAGGACCAGGCCGCTAGCCTGCTGCCTGAATACCTGGCGATGTCACAGGCGTTCCCGTACCTGCAGGCGGGGTCACAAAGGGATCTCATATTCGATGCAATGCATCACAATCGAGACCTTGCGAGGGACATTGAACTGACCAGCGTGGTCGCAAATTTCATCTGTTGGGACGAGACGGGTGGTTATGGGCGAGTTCTGCACGGCGGAAAGGCGGCGCTACCCGATATTCTGGTGACTGAAAACTTCCACTCAAACCTGTTTAGAAAGGATGCCTCGCAACTACTCGGCAGAGCGATACGGCCCAACTACAGCGCCACGACGAAGCGGTACCTGCATTCTCTCTATGCCGGATTGTCATCGAAAGACCCCCTAGTGCGTTGCGCCTACATGGTCGCTTTTGAGCTACATGCTGCGGACATGATCCAGTCGCTATGGACCACTCTAGTCAAAACCTTTAAAGCGCGGTCTGACGATCTTGAGTACTTCCGCAGCCATGTCGGCGGAGAAGATCCCGCGGAGAAGTATCACGGAGACATGACAAGCCGGCTGATTGGCGAACTTGTCCCGGCTGACCGTAATGGTCGCTTTTTGGATGAATTCGATCGAGCCTATCGGCTCAGCTTACAGTGGTGCCGCGATCTGCTCCGAATTGTTTCACTTGAGGAAGATGGTCACTCGGAGATCGAACACCATGGCCGTTGTCATTGTGGTTCTGTCAAGTTCTGCGTCCGAGCGCCGCGAGAGCTCTCTGCGGTTCGATGCAATTGCTCAATCTGCCAAATGTCCGGATTTCTGCACTTGCTCGTACCTAGCGATAAGCTTGGCATTGAGTGCGGCGAAGAATTCCTCACCGCGTACCAGTTCAACAAGCACATCGCTCGGCACACGTTTTGCCGGGTTTGTGGCGTAAAGCCATTCTACAGGCCGCGATCGAACCCCTCCGGATTCAGCGTAAATATCCGATGCCTGGATAACAGGACCATCGAACGCATAAGAATAAGCGAGTTCGATGGCGAGCATTGGGAGCAAGCATTCCGCTCGATGCACCAGAACCTGGAGTCCTGCGTCGAAGATCAAAAACCCTGGAGCGAACTCGAATGGCGCGCGCAATGAATGATAAATCCCGTCTGCTTTCAGAGGAAGCTCTGACAAAATACCGCATAGAACTATTGGTGAAGGGGACGGTCGTGATCGGCCCCCAGATATTGTTCACCCAAGATGACTTGGCCAGGATCGATCAGCTGCAGGCTGAAATTCCCGAAGAAGAAGTGCGGGAGGGAGATGCCGGTGACGCGCACAATGTCTTCGTCAAACGCGTGAGGGTAGACCCGCCCGGCCGCGCTCCTAGCAACGTGAGTGGTGCAGCTCCAGGGCAGATCATGGAACTACTTGAAAGGAAAGACCGCAGCTTCGCGCTAAGAAAAATCTTGGGAGCATCGTCAGATTACGTGGTTCGCCGATGCCAAATGCATCGTTTGCCTCCTGGTTCCTTTGTTGGCATCCATCTGGATGCTGCGAGCGACCCGGATTTCGAGTACTCGGTGATTGTGCAGCTCGCGAGAGACTTCGAGGGGGGTGAGTTCGTGGTATATCCAAGCGCGTACGAACAGCAGGTATTCCGACCGCCATTTGGCGCCGTGCTTGTCACCACATGTAAGCTCCGGCATGAGGTGAAGCCTGTGCTGACCGGGGAGCGCCGATCGCTGGTCTACTTCTGTTCAAAACGCAGCGGCGCGAACCGCCGGATCATCGAAAGCTCTACTGGTGGCCAATGAGATTGTGAATGAGTTGGGTAACGGGTGAGCTCTCAGCAGATAAGGTTGGTAGCTTGGCCATCTTGTGTAAGATCCGGTTGGGTCTTTGTCGCTGTGGGATATAGACTGTTTTTTCAGGCTCAGCGAAAGGTCGCCGCCTAAAGCTGCTCGGAAGAAATCACGCTGTGACCGTCACGATCCGTGACGAGCTCCCGCACCGAACAGTGCGATCGGATTGTCCAAATTCCACTGAATCGAAGCGGAGCTGCGACATTGGTCAAGCGGGACCCTCGGTTCTTCCGACCCAAGCGAGCACCTCTAACGAGGTCCACCCGTTCTCGTCGAGCGGCGACGCAACGAGCGCGCCGGGGAGTCTCATGTCAGCCTGAGCCATCATTAATCAGCTGATCCGTTTGATGGAAATCGCGGCGGCGTTCGTGAGCGAGCGGCGCATCGGCGGGACGAAACTGCTAGCCTCTTCGGCCGAAAGCGCCAGAGGGTGCTCAGGATAGATTGTGGCAAGTCATCGTTGCTGCCTTGACGGCAGGCGAGTCGGCGCGTGCCGATGGTGCATTCGCGCCGCGCGCACGAAGCCCTGTTGTCGTCAGGTTCTCGACAGCTACCACACCTAGCAAAACAGCCGAATGCGCAGAGTGATTTGGGACGGCATCTGCGCGAACTGGGGCTTGTTGCAGGGGCCAGACCTCAGAAGAGGCGCCTCAGCTGAAGCCTCCTGATCGCGCTCGGTTTTTGCACGATCGTCCTGGAGCAGCCGAGTCCTAAGTCTATATTTCGAAGGTGAAAACGGATGGACTTTACCTCAACTCGCGGGGGGCTCCAGCAGTCGGGCAGCGCGGGCCCGCAAGAGAACTTGTCGGTTTCCCCGTCGGCAGACGCAGCGGCTTTCGAACAGCAGTTGAGGGAGATCGCCAATGCAGGTGGCAGCGTGCCGACGCAAGCCTCCATCCATCAAGTCGGCGCATCCTTACCCGAGGGGCAGCCCCTTAGGGAGGCGGGCGAGCACGAATACCCGCCAATACCGCATGGCGGAAGGGCTGGGACGATGCTGGCCGTCTCGGTGCCGCCGCCACGGCCAACTTGGGCTCTCGTAGGCCGTAGCGGCGAGCCTCTCTATTCTGAAGATGCCCCTCTTGTCGAGGGACTGAGGGCGGCACTCATCAAGGGCGGGTTCAAGGAACGCACTGCCAAGAGTCATGTAGACGCTCTTCTTAGATTCGGACGATGGCTTCTCAAGAACAACAAGCAGGGCATAGCCGAGCGTCTTTACGACGGCACCCTGGACAGCGATGCAGCGGAGTTCAAGAAGGCGGGCGAACGGGGCATCCTTACCGCGCTCGGTCATCTGCGGGCCTCGCAGGCTGCGGGCGGAGTCGCGCCGATCGCAAGCCGGGCCAACCCTTCCGCCGATGATGCCGACCTCATCAAGGAGTACAAGTCGACTATCATCAAAGAACGCAAGAAGGAAGCGGCGACTGCGTACAAGTATGCAACTGCTCTTGGCAGCTTCAGTGAGTATCTGCGCAACAACGCCAGGCCAGGCATTGCTGCTCGGCTCTACGATCAGTCGCTTGACGAAGATCTCATGCGCTATGAGGCCGGCCCTCGTCCTCACCCGAAGATCGGTGCCGCACTGGTTCACCTGCGGCAGTCACTGGCTGGAGACGGAGCGGTCGAGCGTGACAGCCATATTCTCCCCGAACATGCCGACCTGATGGACGCGATGCGCCCGGCGGATGGCGTTGCGCAGGACAGCGCGTTGCGGCGAATTGTCAGCTGGCCAGAAACGCTGCCTGCGCAAGGTCACGATCAGGACGCGCCGTTGAGCATCATGGACCAACCCAGCCCCTCGTCCTATCTGGCGCTGCAACCAGGCCAGGTCGGCCGCAGCGCCGAACTTCTTTATTCCGAGGATGTCCCCCTTATTTTGGGGCTCAAGGAAGCGCTCCTCAGGGGTGGGGCCGCCGAGAGCACTGCCAGGAGCAATGTCGATTCTCTTTTGGGCTTCGGCCGCTGGCTTTTTGCAAACGACAAGCCGCCAATCGCCGATCGGCTCGACCACGAGACGCTCGATAAAGATGTCGAGGAGTTTATAACCAAGCGTGGTGCCACGAACGTCCGGACGGCACTGGCTCATCTGCGGACCTCGCAGATGGCGGGCGGAGTTGCGCCAGTCGCAGGCCGGCCTGACCTGAATCCGTATCCCGAGGACGTTGCCATCATTAAACAGTACAAAGAGCAGGCGGCCACCGCCGGCACATCAAAAATTGCCGGCACCTATGCAAGCTTCATTACCGATTTCGGTCACTACCTGCGCGAAAACAACAAGCAAAGTATTGCCGCTCGGCTTGACAACGGCACGCTGGATGACGACAGCGAGTCGCTGAACGAGGATCTAAAGCTCTACAGGGAGTCCGGGGGTTACAGAGCGATCGGCGCGGCACTGGATCATCTGCGGACCGGTGCCAGAAAACCAGGTCCTTCATCTCTTCATGCCGAGGATGCAGAGCTCATTTCCGGGCTTGAGGACGCACTCATCAAGGCGAAGTTCGAGAAGATTACCGCCCAGACCATCGGACGGATTCTCCGCAGATTCAGCCGTTGGCTCGTCGCAAACGAAAAGCCGGCAATTGCGTCCAGGCTTTACGATAGGTCGCTGGAGCAAGATGCCGCAAGGTTTGACAAAGGTCCCAAGCGGCGCGCCCTTGCGGCACTAGATCATCTACGGGCCGCACAGTCGCCAGACGGAATCGCGCCGAATGCAAGTCGCGCCAAAACGGTAGCGACTCCCTTCCATTCCGAGGATGCTCAGCTTATTTCGGGGTTGGAAAAGGCACTCGTCGCAGCCAAGTACGAAGAGGCCAGCGCCCAGGCTACCGGCCGTTATATTCGCAAATTGAGCCAGTGGCTGTTTGCAAACAACAAGCCAGCAATTGCCGGCAGGATTGGCGAGGAGTCGCTGGACAAAGATATAGAGGCATTCAAAGCGAGCGGCGGCGAGCAGCAAGTCGTTGCGGCCCTGGCTCATCTGCGGGCCTCTCAGTCGGCTGCCGGCATTGCGCCGAGGAAGGGCCGGCCTCGCCTCAGTCCTTATCCGGAGGATGCGGACCTGATCAGAGATTACAAGGCCACAGAATCCAAGCCTACTGCCAGAAACTATGCACCTATTCTGACCGGTTTCAGCGACTACTTGCGTCAAAGCCACAAGCAAAGCATTGCTGCTCGCCTGTCCGACGGGTCGCTGGAGAAAGATGTCGAGGACTATAAGAACTCTGGCGGGCATGCGAAGACCGGTGCCGCACTGGCTCATCTTCTCAAGTCGCCGGCGGGCGTTCGAGCCATAGAGCTCAGGCGCGCTGCTGACGCTGCCGGGCAGCATCCCGCGTCCGCGGGACGTATCAGCTCGCCTGCGGACCTTGCCGTGGACGAGTACGACCAGCATCTATCGGCGGCGGTGGACGTACCCGGAATGTCGTTGCTTCTCGAAGCAGCCTTGAATCAGCAGCGGGCACAGCGTCCCGAAGAGTACCCAGGTCCGTTAAGCTGGCACTACGAGGACCCGGCGGCCGCGGACGAACCGATCGATGCACTTGATTGGGGCGACCTCCTGCCAAGCGAGGAGGTGTTTGAGCACGGCGCTGCGGACTCGAGGCCAACGAAGAGACAGAGGATCCAAGATGACCCGCAAGACGGCCCGATTGAGCAGCAGTTAAGCCAGATCAGCAATTCAGAAGTCCGCGCTTTAGTGCAGGCCCCGGCCGATCAACCGGGTGCCTCGCTATGGCAGGCACAGATTGGACATGATTACGAGGCCGCACCGCACGTGGTCGTGAGACAGGCCGAGGACGTCGCTGCGCAGCAAAGCGCGCCTCAGGGAAGCGTCAACTGGCCATTGCTCCTCCCCGCAGCTTACGATCCGGATGTCCTTTGGGGGATGTTGGAGGATCGTCCACCGTGGTCCGGGTCAATCAATCCTGATCAGGCGCAGGAGGTAGAGCAAGCTGCATCAACTGTTGGGGCCACCTCAAGCTGGTCGCTGCCCACGTCGCCCAACTTTGATTGGAGCATGGTGCCGACCACGCCATCCTCCGTCGGGCCTCAGTCCTCTGATGTCGAACGCCGTGTGGAGTCTCTGGTTGATTTGCTATCGCAGGAGTTGCGCGATAATGCCCACTTTGCGCCAATACGCACTCCACCTGACGCCCAGATCGCGGCTGGGGCTCCGACAGCCCCGCTCCAGGGGCGCAGCGGGCCGCTGCTGGGTGTCACGGAATGGCTGGGCGATGAGCATATCACGGCCGACTACGCGCTCGTGGAAGAAGAGTTGCAGAGAATCGATCCGGATCTCGCCGCCCAGACCCGATTCGTTCGGCCCGCGCAAGCCCAGCTGCTGCGCTTGATTCCGAGCCATAGCGACCGCGTACAAACCTTCCGGCAGATCGTCAATGATCAGGATGGCAACGATACCGCCAACTTCGTGTTCGTGCCCGTGAACGATGGTGGCGTTACTGGCGGCGGCGCCCACTGGTCGCTGCTGCTGGTTGACCGACGCGTGCGCACCGCCCCGGTTGCCTATCACTATGACTCCGCGGGGTCACGCAACAGCACCGTTGCAGAACAGCTCGCAGCACGTTTCGGCTCCCGCCTGCAACCGGCCCGCATGGCCCGGCAGCAGAACGGCCATGATTGCGGAGTCTATGTGGTAGACGCGACGCGAGCGCTGATTGGACGATTGACGCAGGGCGAGCGGCCGGACAATGAGCCGCTGCACCTCGAGCACCTCAACGCCGATCGGCCGCCACTTCAGGAGCGACTTAGGGGTGGTCGCGATTGGGGCTGACAGAGCTCGAGCGAGACGAAGCAGACATTCACGTCACGTCGTCAGGTATCGGTTTCAGCGCGCGATCGAAAGCAGGGACAAGTTCGGATGAATTGAGCGGTTCAAGATATGGTCGCTGGGATCTCAATCAAACCATTCTCAGTAGCCGGTGCTGCAGATCGCGGGCCGCGGGCCTATCGCGCGCAATCACAAGGCACTCCACTGTGCCAGCCTCTTCGTCGGCGGCAAGCGGGATCACGCCCTCCTTGCGTGTGCGGTCGAACAGAAATCCTTCCTTGACGAAACGATCATGCGCCGTTTGGAGGGACCGCGATCGAACATTTCTCGCGGATAAAATAACGTTGCAACCGGAATAGTCGAAGCCCAGCAGCCGGACGGCAATGCTGTGCAACACCGAGCCGCCACCCCAGCGGCCGTTCGCTTCATTAAACAGCAACCGTCCGTCATCCGCGAAAATGGCGTCAATGTTGATCATTCCGCGATATCCCAGGTCTCGCGCAAGCGCCACAAATCGGTAGGCATGCGCCTGGGCAGTCAACCATTGCTCGTTCCCCAGGTCGCTTGGAAGCTCAAGTCCTGTCCAGATCAGAGCTCTTTCGGATCGATCCGTGCTTTTACGCAGACGTATGTTTCCACTGTTGGTGAAAACGATTGAACCATCATCCTCAATTTCATACTCGAGATAGAACAAAGACCGGGCCAGGTGGTACGATTCCACGACCAGCGTCTTACACGATGCCGTTGTCATCTCAGACCAAAGCGCGTCAGGATCGAACGACGGCCATGAAATTCGCCGGGTATCTCTTGCCCCAGGTAGTGGATCACTTTCATCGCCGGTCAGGATGACATTTCCGACCCCACCGGCTCCATTGTCCAGCTTTACAATGACGCTGCCGGTCTCGGATCTGAGGGAAGTGACCGCTCTGAATAGTTCGTTTGAGTCGGTCGTGACGGTCCCATTGGGCAGCGGAAGTGCGACGCTTGTCGCCAATTGACGGAAGTGGCTCTTGCGGTTCAACAGATCAGGCCCTCGCTGCAGAGCGAAGTCGTCGCCGGCCTGTGCTATGCCCAGCATGACCGCAAGGCGTGCGACGCCTTCGGTAGAGTAGCAGGGATACAATCGCCAGGTTGATTTCTGGCGAATATGTCTGTTGATTCGCTCAACAACAGTCTTGGACAGAAGTGTGCAATCATCAAGGACCGGCGATTGGCGGCCGCCTTCAGGTACAAGCAGACAAAGGCTCGATGCGTCGAAATCGAGCGTCGCGCCAATGAAGGATAGCAGATCCGCCGGGATGACTACCGGGGAGACTATCAGATCACCCTCCTGAGCAAACCACGCTGAACGGTATGCCGAGTTGGCGGCCAGCGAAAGTTGAGCTGGTGTCAGATCGGCGCCCGACATTTGAGCCGTACCGGCATTCATGATCAAGATCCGCGGCATCCGCGACCTCCGAGCATTTGGACGCGATCAGAGACAGGGATCGTCATGCCAACAATGATGAACTTGCTGCGCCGTGGTGAGGCACTGAGCGGAGGCTGATTTTGCGCCGCCTCGATGTCACCTGCGATGTAGCGGGAGAGCACGGCCCGCCTCCAACTGCTGATCTCAATTGATAGCTCCTTACGGGCTTGATCGCGTGGCGATCTCCTTCAGCAAAAAATGCTGGATCTTGCCCAACGCGGTTTTCGGTAATTCTTGCGTGAAAATGATTTCGCGCGGCACCTTAAAACGAGCGAGCTGTGACTGGACATGCGCTATCAGCGCTTCCGCCTCGATCCGGGCCCCAGCTCGCCTGATCACATAAGCGACCGGTACTTCTTGCCAGCGCGGGTCGGGTCGACCGACCACGGCACATTCCGCGACATCTGGATGGCCCGTAAGCACACGCTCTACTTCTGCCGGATAGACATTCTCTCCGCCCGAAATGATCAGGTTTTTCTTGCGGTCGTGGACCCAAAAATATCCATCTGCGTCGCAGCGGCCAATGTCCCCAGTGCGATACCAACCATTGCTCAAAGTCTCACGCGTTGCCTGTTGATTGCCCCAATATCCGCAAAAAACGTTGGGCCCACGGATTGCGATCTCGCCTGGGGTACCGGGCGGCAAGTTGCTGCCCGAATCATCAATGATCGCCGCTTCGCAGCACAGACCAGCCTGGCCGCTTGAGCCCTCAGGCACGAGCTCTCCGCCGAGCTTCGTATACACAGCGATCGGGCAGGTCTCCGTCGAACCGTAAACCTGCAGGACTGGCACGCCGCGAGCGACAAAGCGCTCGACAAGGTGCTGAGGCACCATCGTCGATCCGGTACAGATTGCTCTGAGCGAGGATAGGTCGGTGCTGTCCCATCGACCATTGCTCGTCAGGGCTTGCATCATGGCTGGCACCAGGGCTGCCAGCGTCGGCCGGTCACGCTCGAACGCATCAAGCATGGTCTCCGGCGTAAAGCGGGTGTGGATGGTCACCGTCGCGCCCTGATGCAAACTCGGCGTTGTCTGGATGTTCAAGCCACCGACGTGGAAGAACGGCAAAACAGCCAGCGCGTGATCGGCCGAGGTGAGGTCATGCATGTGCTGACTCATGATGCCGTTCCACAGCAACGCTTCCTGACGCAGCACGGCGCCTTTCGGTCGCCCTGTCGTGCCCGAAGTATAGACGATCAGAAGCGGGCAAGAGAGGTCCGCACGTGGATTGCGTCCGTCACCACAGTCTCCGTCCAGGAGATCGTCCAACTTGCTGCCGCCGAGAGGCGTAAAGTCCAACCCGACAGGGGAGGCATGGGGCACTTGCTTCGTCAGGACAGGCA
Organism: Bradyrhizobium sp. DN3; assembly: GCF_041357655.1. Taxonomy (NCBI): domain Bacteria; kingdom Pseudomonadati; phylum Pseudomonadota; class Alphaproteobacteria; order Hyphomicrobiales; family Nitrobacteraceae; genus Bradyrhizobium; species Bradyrhizobium sp. DN3. The sequence continues at coordinate 180,880 of NZ_JAULLN010000012.1, forward strand.
AAGCTGCGTCGAAGCACTCCTCGAGAACGAGCGCTTTTGCCTCCGAGTCTGACAAGATGAAAAGGTGCTCGGCGGCCGCAAGGCGCCAATTCAATGGTACGAGGATTGCGCCGAGCCTCGCGCAGGCATAGAGCAGCGCTAGATAATCAGGCCTGTTGAGGCTGAGGATCGCGATCCGGTCTCCCCTTTGGACGCCGAGCTGGCTCTTGAAGGCGCGAGCGATCCGCTCGATCCGTCGATTGAGGCTGACGTAGCTGAGAGTCTGCCCTTCGAAATGGATCGCGGTTTTGTTGGGAGTGTACGCAGCGTTTCGCTCGATCAGTGTGCAGAGATCCAACTTGTCATCCATGTGCCTCAGGCCCGCACAGTAGGTTTTTCCCGATGCGCTTCAGGCGCAACCCGGAATTGCTCGGCGAGGCCCCGATCACATGCTTCGGTTGACCTTTGTACAGGCTATGATCACACGGCCTTGGCTGAGCCCGGTTCTTGATGGTTGTCATGGGTTGCGAACAATGGATATTGCTTGAGGGATCTCGGGCGATTGATCACTCACTCTGTTCTGCTGGGCGGCGGTCGTGTGCATCTGTCGGTAGTGATAGGCACACCACGAAGACAGTGTCTTGCCGCGTCTTTGATATACAGGCTCGCCGCACATATAGGCCGCTCTGGCATCTCCATCTTTGAAGCCGATGATGCAACGGCATTGGCCTTCAATATGGTCGATTAAAAGGACCTTCTTGACACCGTCGGGCTCTTTCAACTTGCTGCTCCAGAATGCCAAGCAATATCTTCCGATGCCGCGTTGGTCACGCGGAGCGACACTTGCAGCTCAGGCTCTTTGAAAACCTGCGCCGTTCTGAGGCCCGCCGTCTGTCGCACCTTTGCGCGATGGAAATGCCTTGCCAGCCACAGGAAAGCAGTTTGAACAGAGCGGAAAGCCGGTTCGGCGAATTGATTTTGGCGCGGTGTCGCGCCAGAGGAGGGGCTTGTTTCAGATTCGGGAAGCAGCTTAGGGGCGTCGGATGGAGGTCGACGTCGATCAAATCTGACCTCATCGGCTCTCTGGTGGCCCGGCCCAGGACAGCCACATAGTCTCGGGTCCGGAATGGCGAACCATTCAAAGCTACGTGCGAGCCATCGCGCCGCAATCGGGACTCGCTGCATAGCCCTTCCGGCCGACCCGCCACCGGAGATGAGGATCATGACCGACCATCGGGGCGTGGATCTGACCAGCTGAGACATTCACAATCCTTCACAATCCCGGCGGCAGACCAAGATCCAACAAGACCGTACAACTTAACGTTACGTCCGATTCAAGCCCTTTTAGGCAGCCTGTGTGAACGTAGCCAAGCTCTCAGGCTGTCGGAAACGGGCCGCCGGCCGGTCTGGTGTCGCACGCATTCAGCGCTGCGATTTGCGTTAAGAAAGTTCGTCATCTCCTTGAGATCAGGGTCGCTGCCGATGAGCCCATTGTCGGAAACGCTCGCTCTTTCGCGACCAAGTGCTCGCTGCCTTTGCAGCCGATTGCGCGCCTGACCTCCGCTGCGTGGTCATTGAATTGCTCAGTCACTTCTATCCGACGGCTGCCCCTGGAATGCCAAATGCGGCATCCGACTGATAGTTTTCGATCAGGTCGGCCTGGACGGGGGCGCAGCCTGTAGCCCTTGGGGGCGGGCGAGGAACGATCCCGCGAATGTTCCGGCGGCCGTCATCCAACGCACGTCGCGGTCGCTGACTTCGCTTGGCGCCGGGATTATCGCAGCGTCTGATAGAGGCGGTACAGCAGCCGCGCGCGAGGTTCAATCGACGAGATGTAGAGTTGCTCATAATGCGTATGCGCGCCCTTGCCGTCGACGCCAAGGCCGTCAAGGGTCGCGGTATGCGGCGCGGTGAAATGGCTATCGGAGCCGCCGCCGCTGAACGCGTCGAGCAGCTCGAAGCCAAGCTCGGCGGCAAGCTTTTTTGCGTGTTCGTAAAGCGCGGCACCGGCGCTGGTCTTCTCATATGGCGGACGGTTCAATTTGCCTAATACCTTCACGCTGACGCCCTCGGTGCGCGAGCTGATGCCGAGAATCTTCGGCACCAGCTCGTCAGCATGGGCCATGGTCGGGACGCGCATGTCGACTTGCGCATAGGCCAGTTCCGCGATCACGTTTGGCCTGGTGCCGCCGCGGACGAAGCCGACATTGACGGTGATGCCGCGTGTGAGATCGTTCATCGCCTCCAGCGTCTGGATCACATGGCCGAGTTCCCGGATCGCGCTGCGGCCGTCCTCGGGGCGCGTGCCGGCATGCGCGGGCGCCCCCTTGATGAATACGTCGAAGCGCGCGACGCCCTTGCGCCCCGTGATGACCTTGCCGCCGTCGCGCGCCGGCTCGGTCACCAGCACGTATTTGGCCTTGCGGCCCTCGGTCTCGATCAGCGCGCGCGAGGTCGGGCTGCCGATCTCTTCGTCCGAGACGTAGAGCTGGGTGATGCCGAGCGGTGGGCGTACGTCATCGGCGCAGATTTGCCGGAATGCGTGATAGGCGAGGTAGGCGCCGCCCTTCATGTCGTAGATGCCGGGGCCGAACGCACTATCGCCGTCGATCTTGAAGGGTAGCCGTTCGATGGATCCCATCGGATGAACGGTATCGAGATGGCTCAACACCAGAATGCCCGGTACGCCCTGCCCCCAAGAAGAGCGGGTGACCAAATGATCGCCGCAGCCGTCACGCCCCGCAACGCGCTCGACGCTGGCCGGCAGGTCGCGATAGCCTGCTGCGACGAGATCAGCCAGTTTGTTGATCTGATCGGGCCGCTCCGTCGGAGATTCGATCACGACCCAGCGGCGAATGCCCTCGAGAATCGGGGCGATTTCGAACGCGTTGCTGGACATAGTTGTCTGACGCCTTTGAATTCGATTGTCATCGCTTCCGCAAGATCATGACATCACCCATGTACTCACATCAGAATCGAGCCCGAGGATCTAGAGATTCGCCAACCGTTGTGACCCAGGGCATGCGGCTGGAGCCGATCTTGCTGCGGCAACCTACGCGCCTGTCGATTATAACTGAGCTGCCAAAGTTGGTAGTTTTCGACGGGATTATGCAGCCCCAAGAAGGCCGTACCGGAGTTGGCCGTTCTGGTGAGCTGTAATTGTTCTGATCAGGACCTTCCTGCGATATCCGCGCAAAGCGCATTGTCCTGACCAGATGACCCGCACGCGTCTCGACGCGGGAGGTCGCCGACCAGCGCCAGCATAGCACGACCGGCGAAGCGCCGAAATCGCCGGAGCTGAGGGGCCTTCAATACGAGCTCTAATCTGTGAAACCAGTCGCAGCTCGGGCGATTGTTCGATGACTGCCGCTGGAAGCGACCAGCGATTGAGGCCATCCACCGTTCTGCTCTCCCGACGCACTCAGTCGAGCAGTAACGTTCGAAGCGCGCCCCGCAAGTTGATCAATGGATTGCCATGGCCTTCTCGGGCCGAGATAATTCGTCCGATAAAGATGGTATGTGTCCCAAGCACCTTGTGGTCATACAAAACGCATTCGAGCGCGCAAAATGCGTTCGGCAATAGCGGTACATCGAGGACGCCCTGATTCCAGGGCGCCGTATCGAAGCGGTGAACGCCTTTCGCCCCCTCCCGACCGCCAAAACGCAGGGCAAGGTCCTCTTGGTCACTGCGGAGAATACTGACTCCAAAGCTGCCGCTGGCAAGGATCTCATCATGTGCCTCGGAGCAGGCATTGATGCCGACGACCAGGCACGGCGGCTCCATGCAGATGGATGTCACAGAACTCACCGTCAGTCCACGTCGTCCAGCTGCCGTTCCGGTCGTCACGATGGCGACACCGCTCGCCAGGCTTCGCATGGCCTGGCGGAACTCTGTCGGTTGGATAGACGGCATATCCCGAATCGCAGGAGAGAACTGGTGGCTCATGATCTGCCTCTGGAGTTGTACCCCACTTCTAGTGTCTCCACACCCAGAGACGACTTTGATCCCTATTGGGCCTGTAATGGGGTACCCGGTGTCGGAAATGCCTGACGAGTAAGCTCAGATTGAGACCGGATGTCCTCTGCATCAGCTACAATCATGACCGGACGGACGTGCAATATCTCGGCGCGTTACGCCGGATCGGCGATCGCAGCGGCAGAACTGAGAATTGCCGTCGTCACGTGTTTCAGTAGGACCCTCTTCAAGCAGAAAACCGCGCTGAGCGGCCAGCAACGCGCCAGTGCACATGGAGTCGTCGTCGCGATCCGACCAGCTGGGGCTGAAACCTCGCTGGACCCCCGTGCGGACGGGATGATGCCGATTGCGGTACCGGCGCGCGCCTGCCAGAGTTTCTCCGCGTAGACGGCATCGACCCACCTAATGCACGTTTAGGAGAACACGTTTTTTTGCCTCGAGAAGATGCTCATCGAGCGTCGCGTGCAGCGCACCCCGCAGCTCCGGCGGGATCGAGCTATCTGTATCGATCAATTCCCGAAACTTCCGAATGATGTGTTCTATCATTGCAACAGATCCGAGTGTTTCAATCTTCTGCCAGGACATCATCGATTGTCTCCTTTGGCGCGCAGCGAGCTTGGTCGCGTGTCCTCATCTCGGCAACCCCGGCTGCGACAGGCTCTCGTCGTTAAAAAAGTTGGATCTCCGGCCGCGTGCTCAGCGCGAATTGCTTTGATCAGGACGAGGGCAGGCGGCGCACGCTCCCTCAAATCCCGCAGAAGTGACGCGCATTCGCGGCCGCAATGTTGTCGCGCTCGTGAGCAGCAGTCTTGGTCGGAATACTGGAACATCGGCCAGCTCGGTTGTCACGCGTTCGAAACCGCGATCAGGCGCTTCAGTCGAGCGGCTGCGGCGCCGCGATCAAGTGATTCTTGTCCAAGTGCTACGCCTTCCTGCAGGGTCGAGGCCCGCCCGGCCGCGACCAATGCCGCCGCCGCGTTCAAAAGCGCGGCGTCGCGAAATCGACCTGGTTCGCCATCAAGCACATTTTGTAGCGCAACGGCATTAGCCTCGGCATCGCTGCTCTCCAGCGCGTCGTTGCGGCAGCGGGGGAGCCCGGCTTCTTCCGGCGTCACTTCGAAGGTGCGGACTGTACCGGCCTCAAGCGCAGCAACAAAGGTTGGACCGGTGAGGGTTATTTCGTCGAGCCCGTCCGAGCCATGAACAACCCATACCGACTCGGCACCAAGGTTCTTCAAGACGTACGCCAGAGGCTGCACCCATTCGGGAGAGAATACCCCAACGATCTGCCGCTTGACCCCGGCCGGATTGCACAGAGCCTCGATCAGATTAAAGATCGTGTGGGTTCCAAGTGCGCTTCGGATCTGCCCGACGCGCTGCCTCGCCGGATAATGGGCTGACGCAAACATGAAGCCGATGTCGGCTTCCTGCACACAACGTGCAATGGCCTCAGGTTTGAGATCGACCTTCACGCCGAGGCGCGTCAACAAGTCCGCGGCGCTTGAACCCGAAGACGCAGCGCGATTGGCATGCTTGGCGACAGGAATGCCGGCCCCGGCGACAATGAAGGAAGCACACGTCGACACGTTGACCGAATACATAAGGGTGTCGCTCATGCCAGCGATACCGATGGGGTCGCATGCCGCCTCGACCCGCGGCATTCTATTCCGCATCGCGGAGGCGGCGCCGGTGACTTCTTCGACCGTCTCGCCCCGGACCCGCATCCCCATCAACAAGCCACCGATTTGCGAGGGAGTCGCGTAACCCGACATCACGCTGTCGAAGGCTGACGCAGTTTCCTCACGCGTCAGAGTGGCGCCGGTGGCAACTTTGCCGATGATCGATTTAAGCGCTTCCATCGAACTTTACACATTCCTTGTCCAAACCTAGGGTTCTTTTCAACCAGGCATCGTTGAGACCCGGCACCCGTTGCCTTTGATGCAGCTGCCCGTCCCATCCGCAACGCGCCATGGCCTCATTGATGCTTGTGGCTGCAGTCGGTTGAGTGTGGGGCACCCTTGGCGAGGCTACAACCTGACGCTACGTGAGGGTCAAGCTCTCCATTTCGGTAGTGCCGTCGAGAGGAGATCGCTGGCCAGTTAGAGCACGGCAGTTGCTTGACGCCAGGACCGATGGCACTGTCTCGCGCCCGCTTGCCGCGTCCGCAGCGGCCTCTTTACCGCGGTGTTCCGGCCGGATCACCGCATCCTTCAAAGCCTTTTTAGCTTTCCGGCGCCGGCATCGTGGAGCGTTGAAGCTGCTTCCTCTAGCTGCTTCGAGGCTATCGGTGCTGAGTAGATCGAGGCCGATTCAGCTGGCTCTACAAAATATCCCGACCTGATTGTAAATGAAGGTCCGCAGGACAGCCTTCATAGAGCGATGGACGCGTCCCGTTGATCCGCCCGCGTGAGGCGGTGAGTCGCCCGTGTTCGGTCCTGTCTTACAGTCGAAATACGCCGTACTGCGGCGCGTCGATCGGCGCATTGAGCGAAGCGCTCAATGCGATTGCGAGGGCAGTTCTGGTGTCGACAGGATCAAGAATGCCGTCGTCCCAGATTTCCGAGGTCGCATAATAGGCACTTGACCGCTCGCGATATTCTTCAAGAATCGGCGCTCGAATGGCTGCCAATTCCTGGTCCGAGAGGCGCCCTCCGGCGCGAGCCAATTGTCTCGCCTTGACGTGGGTGAGAACTCCGGCGGCCTGCTCGGCGCCCATCGCAGATATCTGAGAATTCGGCCAGCTGAAAACGAATCGAGGATCAAACGCGCGTCCCGACATAGCGTAAGTTCCTGCGCCGTGCGAGCTATTACAAATGATCGTAAACTTCGGCACGGACGCTCCGGACACCGCCATGATCAGCTTGGCGCCGTCCTTGGTGATCCCACGCCGTTCATATTCGCGGCCAACCATAAAGCCCGTGACGTTCTGCAAGAACAGCAGGGGCGTCCGGTTCTTGTCGCACAGCTGAATGAAATGAGCCCCCTTTAGCGCGCTGTCGCCGAACAGCACGCCATTATTGGCAAGGATCCCGATCTGATATCCATGAAGCCGCGCAAAGCCGCACACGAGGGATGTCGCATAGCGCGGCTGGTATTCGTGAAATCGGCTGCCATCGACCAGACGAGCGATGATCTCTCGCATGTCGAACTGCGCTCGCGTGTCCTTTGGAATGATCCCGTAGAGTTCGGACACGCTATAGGCGGGCGGCTCGGGGGCTACTCGATCGATCGAGGTCTTCGCTGGTTGGTGGAAGCGAGCTACGACGTCGCGGGCAATCGCAATTGCGTGGATCTCGGAGCTTGCGAAGCAATCACTGGTCCCTGACACGCTGGTGTGCATGAGGGCGCCGCCAAGTTCTTCGGCGGACACTTGTTCGCCGGTGGCAGCCTTCACAACCGGAGGGCCGCCGAGAAAAATCGCTCCAGTACCTTCGACGATAATGTTGTATTCACTAAGCGCCGGGACGTAGGCCCCTGCCGCGGTGCAGTGGCCCATGACGACGGCGACCTGCGGCACCCCCATCTTCGAGAGAACGGATTGATTGCGGAGAATTCGACCAGCATGGTAGCGATCAGCAAAGAATTCCGCCTGCAAAGGCAGGAATCCGCCGGCGCAGTCGCACAGGTGAACTACCGGCAGACGGTTTTCGATGGCTATATCCAGGGCCCGCACGATCTTCTTGACCGAGAGCGGATACCATGCGCCGCTCTTCACGCTGGCATCGTCGGCGTGAACAATAACCTCTCGTCCCGCCACAATGCCGATGCCGACGACCTGGGCGGCGCCGGGCACCTCGCCGTCGTATGCCTTGTTAGCCGCCAGCGTCGAAAGCTCCAGGAACGGAGTTTCCGGATCGAGCAAGGCCGCGAGTCGCTCACGAACAAACAGTTTATTCTGGCGACGCAGCCGCTCAAAGTCCCGCTCGGGCCGGTGGAAGCGGGCAACGCGTTGGCGCTCCTTCAATTCGGCGGCAAGTTGTCTGTTGTGCAGGTCGTTGCGACGAAATTCCTGCGAGTTCACGTTCGCCACGGAACCGATCCGCTGCATTTCAGCCCTTCTTTGGAGAGCGTGACCAGCACAACGTCGTGCCCGAAGCTCTCACCTTCCTTGACGTGAATTCGATCGACGATGCCATCCTGTGGTGAACGTATGATCGTTTCCAGCTTCATGCTCTCAATTGTCATCAGTGCCATTCCCGCCGAGACCGATTGACCAGACGAAACTGTGATCGCAACAACAAAGCCAGGCATCGGCGCCCGGGCCACCAGCGCGTGAGTCTCGTTATTCCCGGAAGCGGACGCTCGCAACGGGTCATTGTAGCGCAAAATGCGCGTCCTGCCGCGGACGTGGAGGTGAATGAACTCCCCCTCGATGGCGAACCTGACCGGTTCGCTCTCGCCCGCAATGGTCAAGATGCCGCTGCTGTCGCTGCGATGGGTGAACGCGACAGGGGCAATCACCTGGTCTCGCAGATGAAGCCGGTAGCCCTGCTGGCTGGATGAAAGCCACAATTCATGATCTACGCCGTCGACCTCGAATGAGTGATGCACGTCAATTTCTCCAACTGCCGAGTGCTGCGTGAAGCTCGGGCACGGCGTCGGCCGCTTCGCGGACCGGTCTCGTCAGGAGAGCCGCAGATGCCAGGAACGCAGACATCCCGGCAGAAAAGGTCCCCGCTGCGAGATGTGGGTTTTCTTCCAGGTATCCCGTATGGAACTGACCGCTGAGAAATGCCTCGTCGCAAAGAATCCGGGCGAGCAAGCTCGCGTTGGTCTCGCACCCAAGTAGAACCAGTTCGCGAACCGCGCGATGGGCTTTCAGAGCAGCCTCTATGCGGCTCGGTGAATGCACGATGATCTTGGCGAGCATGGGATCGAACGCCGGCGTGATGTGCTGGCCTTGCATGATGCCGCTGTCGATCCGTACGCCATCCGGATACTCGAGAAGAAGTACTTTGCCGGTGGTCGGGACGTATCCGCGTTCGGGAGCTTCCGCGCAAAGCCTGAGCTCGATTGCGTGCCCATTTGAAACAATGTCGGACTGCGAAAGTGCAAGTTCGCGACCCGCTGCCGCATAGACTTGTTCGGCGATCAGATCGACGCCGGTGATCATCTCGGTCACCGGATGTTCGACCTGAAGGCGTGTATTCATTTCCAGAAAGTAGAACTCTCCGCCGCTGAAAATGAACTCGATCGTTCCTGCATTCTGATAGTTCGCTGCACGGGCGATGCCGACGGCGGTCTCGCAAATCCGGGTCCGCAATTCTGGTGATAGCGCTGGCGAGGGCGTTTCCTCGATGATCTTCTGGAAACGGCGCTGCACCGAACATTCGCGCTCGAAGAGATGGACCAGGTTACCGAAGGAGTCACCGAGCACCTGTACTTCAATATGTCGCGGGTTTTCGATATATCGTTCAACATAAAGTCGGCCATCTCCAAAGTAGCGACGCGCTTCACTGCTCGCCTGCTCGATGGCTGCCTCCAACGTAGAAAGGTCTCGTACAATCCGCATTCCCTTGCCGCCACCGCCCCCTGATGGCTTCACGAGCAAAGGAACTCCAATAGCCCGCGCTCTCGAAACGAATGTCGCCGGATCATCTTCCTCGATGGCGCAGGGTGCGACTGGAAAGCCGTTGCCTTGAACGAAATTACGGGCGCGGATCTTGTCGCCCATTAGCTCGATAGTTTCTGGAGCGGGTCCGATGAACGCAATGCCGGCGTTTATCACTGCCCTGGCGAATTCCGCACTCTCAGAAAGCATTCCATAACCCGGATGTAGCGCGCCGGCGTTCGCCTTGTGGGCGGCAGCGATGATCTGCGCGATGTCCAGATAGCTTGCGATTGGCGTGCGGCCGCTGATCGGAATAGCCAAGTCGGCCATTGAGACGGCCGGGCTTCCCGCGTCAATCTCGTGGTAGGCAATTGCAGAACGAAGTCCAAGCTTGTGCAACGTTTTGATGATACGTACGGCTATCTCACCCCTATTGGCGATCAGAACTGTATCGAAGGGTAATTTGTGCATTCGCCTATCCGGACAAGCGCGATTGAACCAGAGCGTCCGTCAATTGTGGGCGGCCATGCTCGTCACCTGACCTCGCGTGACCATCCTGCAGGTCAGGCTGGGACCACGTCTGGGCATGAGGCAAGCGAAACAGGCCGCCACATCCTTCACCTCGAGTCGCTGCTTCTCTTGTCGGTGTCTCGCACGGAGATCACGTAGCGACATTGCTGACTGAGGCTCGCTTGCTTGGATCTGAGGCAGGCAGTGATAGCGGTGCGATCTGGTATGTGGTTGCTACAAAGGCGGAACACGTCCTGAGTGCAAGCCTCTTTTTCTTCTGCGGTCGGCGTTTGATCGCGCGCGTTGACCGGCCCAGGGATTACAGCTGTCATTGCGAGGGCAAGAGCGATGGCGCAGTGGTAGATCTTGAGGCGCGAAGCCAACTGAGTGCGTTGATTTTGAGTCATGATATCCCTTCAACTCGGTGGGTCTGCGGTATTGTTGTTCCTGCGCGAAGCGCAACATGGCCTGTCAACCGGGAAACAGGCCGGAACTGTTTAAGTACGGTGCCCGCAAGCTCGTTCTCCCGCTTTCGCGGTCCTGCTGTACGGTGCTGGTCATCTGTCCGGCACGACAGAAACGAGACCCGCCGTAGTGGCGGCCCCCCCGCGAAGAAGGGAAGCACTGGCAGCTAAGCTGGCCCAGCAAGTGATCATTTTGGAGCTTCCCGTGATTGTGCGGTCGGTGCATGCCTGCGACGCCGGGTCGAAGGGGCCCGGGCCAGCTATCGCGAGGTAGAGAGATCAGGCAAAAGCCAGGTGCACTCAAACCATTGTTGATGATGCATGCGATCGTGCAGAGCGAACCATGATGGCGCGCGCCGAGGCTATGTTTGATGTAATCGCGCTTGTGTTCCACCTTATGTGAAGACGGCGGGTGGGGTATCTGGGATGGAGCCTTCGTCTTGCGTCCGTTCCGGTGAGGCTATGGCAGCGCCTGCCGTGCAGATCTTGAAACGCGCGATTTCGTTCAGCCGCGACAGGTGCAGCCTCCGATGAAGCGCGGACAAGGGTGCATCTGGAAGATCTTATAGCCCTTATTGGGTCGTGCCAGATGAGTTTAGATGTTTGAGACATTCGCAATTCTCATGACCTGTCTGGATTGTCGGAGGTGGTTCCCACTTGTCCAGGATCGTACAATCTAACGCTACGTGCGATTCAAGCCCCTTCGTGCGTCTGATCGTCTGAGGATGTCGGGGCTGTGCATTCTTCGTACGAACTTCGGCTGCAACGCGCACTTTGGTGTTTCGGAACAGCGGCTATGCATGGCGATTGTCCGCTTCGGCAACCGCGGCCACGAGCGTCGCTGTTACGTGATTATACGGAGCGCCGCTGTCGCATTTCTTTGATCTGCGAATTGCATGCTCGCGGCATGAATCCGAAAAGTACACTCTACCAGCCAGACCACTGGCGAGGCCGTGCGGAAGCAACGCGAAAGAAAGCGGAAGCACTCGCTGACGGCAAACCCAGAGACAGGCTGCTTAAGATTGCCATGGAATATGAGAACCTGGCTCGGCGTGCCCAAGTGTGGCAGACGCGCAGAGACGAGGACGATACGTGGCCTGAGCAAGAGCTGTAAAGCGTCGCTGCGGTTCGATAAAAACGCCCCAGCCGGTTGATAGCTACCCCCCAATGGCTAGGCAAATGTCGCTCAGCAGGCAATTCAGTGGCGCTTGCACGGGACAAGAGGCGGCACCATAGGGCGACGCATACCGACGGTCCTGTGCCGCGCTCCAGATCGCGACACGTACGTCGAGGGCTGAGCAGGCCGCCCAACGGCCACTTCAGGTCTACTCGTTTAGTCAGCTTCTCGAAAGCTAATCTTCTTACCATGAGGATGCTGGAGCCCTAGACCTGCATTTGCAGTCAATGCGTCGCGCTGAACGTAAAAGGCCGGATGCCATCCACGCGTGGCAGTGTTGAGCTGTGACAGGTCAGTGTTTGGCACTTCGTCGCGGCTGCAATCCAGGCCGGCAAGCTGGCGGCATATCAGCTTCGCCAATTCGAGAGCGTCATGCCTCGCTATTTCGTTTGCGTCGGTCGGAAGGGCGGATTTTATATCCAGGCAGCGGCGCTAGGTGTGGACTTGAACCAAGTCTGTGAAAGAGGTCTCCACGTGCGATTGATGGTGCGCATACGTCGCAGCCGCATGCGAGCGGCGTCCGAAGGTCCTCGCGCCTTTGCTATCGGCGAGATGATTTCAGAAGAACGCTCTGATGATCCAGTAGATACCGACCCAAAGCAGCGCATTTATGAGGAGTGCGGCCAGCGGCCACAGGTTCCACCGCCTTTGCGCCTGCCGGGAGCGACAATCGGCGCCGTAATGCTTGATCGTTGGGTGCTTTGGTGCGCGCCAATGCGTCATTTCATCAGACGCCGCGCTGGTCCACGGAAAAATGCCAGGCCTTTCATGCCTCGTATCACTCATAAATTCGCAGTCCTCTTTCAAAGCGCGATTATCAGAATCCTTGTTTGTTGCGCGGCGAGCATCCGGCCGATGATATGCTCGCGCATCGGCGGTACAGGGAGGTCGCGTTCCGTCACCACAGCAATCTGCATGCCACGACGGAGAAGTGCCGGCATCGCTTTGATAGAAGAAAAAGCGCGTCTGTCGACGTTGGCGACACGGAGTCGCTGCCCGTGGTCGGATTCGCGACGTCGACGTCTGAAAGACAACACCCGCATTAGCAGGAAAAGGGTGAGCGCTTCGCGAGCGCCATACCGGAAACAATGCGTTAGGAGTTGCATCGTAAGTGACGCGGGAAGATCGGCCGACGGTCGCAGTTGCAGTCAATGAGATCGAGTAATCATTGTCTCTGATCGTTAGCTTACAAGGAGGCAGCGAGATGGCAGGCGATCCGCTGAATGGTATCAGCTCGAAGACGGTTCATGCGAGGGATCCGCGGCTCTGGTGCGAGCCCGTGATTTGGCCCCATACAACTCAATCGTGGTCATATAGATGGCGCATTGGCACTGTTTCAGACCCGGCGAGAAGGTTGCGAATGATCAAGTACGATCTCGCGAAGCAGCAATATCGCCGCGAAGCGTCATCTGGTGCCGCCACTGGTTTTGCGAGCCATCATGGAATGTAGATTTCAAAGGCCATTATAGGGAGCATGCCATGATGACGATCGATTCATTGAAGACGAGGTGACGGGCCAAGAGCCGCCGATTTCATGTGCTCAAGCAGATCGCCATGAGACATGAATGGGCACGGGCACGAACGCTTGCTTGAAGCGCGAAAGCTCGATGGCAGATATTACTGGTGCTGATGCGCGCGCTCTGTTTGGCGATGTACGGCCAGCACTGGCTGGCATCGATGAGCAAGATGCTTCGCATGACAGGGGCTCGAAGACGCAGTTGTCCGGTGAGCGAACCCGTCGGGCTACCAAGAGCGGGAAGGTGCAATCCGCGGGCTGAGTCGCCATCGCTCAGATCGTGCACGGCTCATAGTCAGGCAATCGGCGGCCCCTGAGAGCGGTCGTCGGCCACAATGCGAGCGTTAGAAGATTAATAACAGGAGAACGAGTGATGATGGACATCTGCAGCTTTCTCGAATGGTTCGCTGAAGAGTGGCATAGGAACACTCGGCCGAGGACCGAGCCGGTTGATGAGTTGCGAGACAACGTCATCTACGTCGAGTTCAAGGCCATCCGAGAGGCAAAGGAGGCGGCGTGCGAGCGCAGATCATAGAGAAGCTGGAGGCCGGTCGCGTGCAATACGGCCAGTTCGCTACCCTTCCGGGATCAGGCCCTTGCGGCCTGTTCTTTGTGCAGGGGCCTTGCGGGTGTGAACTCAAGATAACTGGATTAGTCCGTCCTGGCTGGGAGCATGTCGCTGTCTCGACGCCGCGGCGCTGTCCGAATTGGGACGAGATGTGCTTTGTCAAAGACCTGTTCTGGGATGAAGAGGAGTGCGTCATGCAACTGCATCCGCCACATTCGCAGTATGTGAATAACAGCCGATATTGCCTGCACCTGTGGAGACCCACTCATCGGGACATCCCAATGCCGCCGCCGAGCTTTGTAGGCATCGTTGGGCTAGGGCCATCAGAAGCGGCAATGTTGTTTGCGCAGATGAGCGCGACAGCATGATGAGCTGAGTTAACGATATCCGAGCGGAAGATGAGGCCGAGCGGCTGCAGAAGCACCGGTTCGGCACCGCCGGAATGAGGCGTCGCAAGCGGATATATGTCAGGACCGATCGCCTGTTGCAGTTTGCAGGGGTGGCTGAGCTGAATTCGCTGCTGTCAATAAGGAGCCGCTGACAGTGCACTGATCCTGTTCAAGTGATGTCTCGTATGTCACCACGCCCCGCCTCGGCCACCTGACTGCATCCGGAATTGCTCAAGCTAGGCCTGCCGGTCGCTGTGCAAGAGCCGTTAGCTCGTCGACCACTACCCCGCATCTGGAGCGGGGCTGGTGAACAGAGACGGTCGAGTCACCAAATAGCCAGCTGGGGCGGTAGCTTCTCCAAGCTTATCTGGTTGTCAGCTCGTCGTCAGCTTGCCGCGAATATCATTCGCAGGCAGGGTGTAAGCAGCCCGCGCTCGCTCTGACGAAACGTACGCTGAAGAGGCCGGCGAACCATGTATAATCGAGTTAGTGGCCAATCCACGCGCCCTAATCAAACTGACGAACCGAGTCAGGTAGACAGTAGCGAATTTGCGCAAACACTGACGGATCTCGCTCAACGGGAGAGCCCGCCATCTGGGGAATTGTCCGACAAAATGGGGCTCTGCTGCAGCAAGCCACATACCTCCGATGCAAACATTTACAGTCCAAGCGCCTCGGACCCCAGCACATCCTCTCTGTCCTCCCGCTCAAATCCATCCTCTCCAGCGAGGCCTATCCGTCCTCTGTTCGAATACAGGACTGCTGAATTGCCCGAGGCCAATGTCAACGGAATCTGCGTCGGATTGGCAGCGGAGTGGCTCCTCAATCTCCCAAGCAGCCCTTCATCCCGGATGAGGGCGCTGCGCCCGGGTACTCAAAATCACAGCTCGGCGGCAGTGCGGCAGCAGCGGTATGAAGACCTCAAGATTCTGTTGCGAAGCGATAGGGCGGAAGGTTCTCACAACCTTCAGGCAAAAAGCACGATGTTACGCGAAGCCGGCCTAGAGCCGTCCGCCGAACAGACGCGATATAGGTTTGGTACATCTTCGCGCATTGACCAGATCGTGAACGAGGTCACCGGCGATCCATCGATCTATTTGGTCGGCTTGCGTTTCGCCGGAGGTGGCGCCCACACAATCGCAACGTCGACATCGAATGGAATGACAACCCTCTTTGATCCTAACTATGGAGAATTTACTGTTCGGTCAGATCAGATGGGTGAGTTGTTCAAAAGTCTCGCCGATCGTTACAGCAACCTGAACGGATATGATATATCGACAGTCGTCACACAAAGGATGACGTGAGCGTTTCGGGGAGTCCGACGGAACCTTGCCGATGCCCACGCGCGGATCCTTTCGCGATCGATACTGGAACAGCCGCATCGCCTCCGACAATGCAACACCACGGCCGGGAACACGGATTTTGCCGCCCTGAACGTGCGCCCGACGTCATACCGGACCTCGCCGCGGCCCGTCAGATGTTGGAGCGGTACGCTTTGACGGAAGCTAGAAAGTACTGCAGCGAGGGGTCGAATGTTCAGAGATAGACGCTGGCCGCACTCAGGTTGATGAGCTCGTGCCTCGCGCGTCAAAGCGTGAATGGCCTGCGCTTGCACAAGTGGGACCGATGGCCCGTTAGAGCTTGCTGAAAGCAGGCTAAGCTCCTCGTGTGGGTTTCGATGCCTCACGCCCCCCTTGCGCTCAGGGCTAAGAGCGGGCACCAGGCATCCCCATAGCCGGCACAAGCTGTATTTCGTCTGCTTCGGAATGATCGCCGGCCTCTTCTCTACTGACGTCGCCAGCCAAACAGGTGCTGCGGCGGCAATGCATGCCGTCGCACCACCGAACGAACCGAGTCGACGCTCGCCACGAGCTCCGCAACAATCCGCGCCTTGTCCTCGTCGCTGCACTTTCGCTGACGTCCGGCTCCGGTGAAGTCCTCAAGCTTCGAACCGACTCAGTGATGACACTATGCCCTGTGTTCGTTCTAAGCCTCACGGTTCAAACAAACCGTCAGCGATGTCCCAAGCCTTATCCATATCTCTTTGGAATTGGTCCAGCTTTGCACCGAGCTGGACTAGAAGGTCATTTGACAATTTACTTCCCGAATAATGCGAGGTGAGCCCCCTCCGAGGAGCGGGCGCAAGCTGGCTATTAAGCTTGATCTGGAAGACCGTGGCCCGGTGGCTTGGATATGATCCCAGTCTCACACCGGAAGCAGCGCGGGCGCGACTCGGCGCTGGTCGGGCTGGATGGATCAGACGCTGTCCCTGCCACGCCCGCACTACTGATTGAAGTTAGCAGAAACGTGACTCGGCGCCCAAAAAGCCCCACGCATACACAGGGCAAGCGCTGTCCCTACCACGCGCCGCTAACTTCAACGGCGTTGTACGCGGACTAGCTTTCCGAAAGCTGACGAAACCCGACGCGATTCAGAAAACGAAAAGCGGCCGGTGTGGGTCGATGCCCTCTGTCTGGAACCCACCATCTGGCCGGCGGATCGCCCAATGCGGTTGTCAGGCCTGAAGCCCCCGATCACTACCAGTGTCGATTACCGCCGCCGCTAGCTAGCGCATCCGCCGTGCTCGGATCGACCAAGTTGTCGTTGGCGCCGTGCCGGTAAAGACGGACTGCACATTCAGGTAGAACGTAAGCGTCGTTTCTCCAGGCTCTTTGAAGGCTTGAGCTCGGTAGACCCAGGGCAGTAGCTGGTCGGTGTCGCCGTTTGGATGCCCGTTGACGATTCTTGTCAGGACGTCGGTGAGATAGGCGAGCGGATCGACGTTGATCTTGCAAGTCTCGACCAAGGTTGCGACGACGGCCCAACGTTCGGCGCCCCCGTCGGGTCCGGCAGCATGCTCTCGCGCACCAGGATCGCAAGTCCTTCCATCCCCGTGCGGAAGTCTACCGGCTTGGTCGCCACCATCACCCGGACCGCACCCGACGGACCGATCACCGGCTCGCCTTCAGTGCCTGGACGATCGACGCAATCATTGTCGTATCCGCACCACGGCCGGCCCGGATCGTGATCGATCTCGATGATCCCGGCATCGCAACGGCGAGCCCGGGAATCCGCTGTGGCCTTGCAGCGCGCTACTTTGCGCTCCCGGCCAAGAGCGGGCGCCGGCATCACGGCATCCACTACCGCCGGCACAAACTGTACTTCTTCCGCTTCAGAGTGATCGCCCGCTGCTTCTCTCAACTGACGTCGCCCGCCAAACAACTGCTGCGGCGACAATTCGTGCGGTCGGGCTACCGAACAGACCGAGTCGCCGCTCAAGCCGCCGCACCGGCTCCGTGATAGCAGTATGCACTGTGTCCATTCTAAGCCTAACGGTCCAAACCGAACTGAAGACTCGCAGATCGCCCCATCATCTGGAAGATGGCTGCTGAACACCGCTTACGCCTAATCACCGATTACGCCAGCATCATCTGCAACCTAGAAAAGCCCCGGATTGTCATCTTTGCTTTGGGATCGGCTGGCTGCTCATCCGAGGATCTCCGTCGTCCTCGCGATTGTGGTCGGGATACTGGCAACGAACTCTCATAGGGCTTTACTGAGTCGCCTGTTAGGTTCGTGACCAATGTCGGAGAGCTGACGATACGCAGGCTGGGACAAAGCGCAGAATCAGCAATTTCAGTTGGCGCGCCGCTTGCTTTGTTCTCTGCGTCATCACCGATCGCTTCCAAGGAAGCGGGTCGTTGGCCCGATTAACCAGAGGCGGGAAGATTAGCTATGGTGGAAGCCGAGGTGCGGCGATGCATCAAGAAGCTGGCGAAAGAGCGTCGTCCGCTCGAAAACCTCCAACAGAGCGCGACCGGTTTTGCACGGATTGCGGGGGCCGATTTGAAAAGACGCAACCCAACGGTGTCCATAACCTAGTCAAGCCGCGTGCTCCTCTTGCTTTCCGGGCGAAATATCTGGGCATCTGTTTGGGTATTTCCAGGATGTGGTGGAAGTCATTTGTGCAGATATGAGTAAAAGCCCGACTATCCCGCCGATAAATGTAGCGACCACGCATCCTGCTGATGTGTATATGTCCCCCGTCAACTTGACAGCCAATGGCAGAGCACATCTGGGTCACGCTGCTGGGCCATTTCTCAGAATGGATATCGTACAGAAACATCTGAAGAGAGCGGGGCATCATGTCCGCTCTGGACTGACGACCGACGGCTTCGAGAACCATGTCTTGGTCCGAGCGGTCCGTGAGAACATTGACCCCTCGGACCTGGCACATGGCTTCCATGCTAGAATTGTTGAGGATCTCGCCTCCGTAGGTATCGTTTTCGATCATTTCGATGATCCGGCGTATGGCAGGAATCTGCAGCGCTTCTCGAATGTCAGCAACGCGCTCATGGATGCCTTGTTTGCAGCGGGCTCGCTCCATTTCCGCGCAGCACGCTTACCAGTGGACGACGCGGGTTCTACTGCCATGCAACCAGAAGAGCGCTTCTGCATTGGAGGCTGGTTTGGTGCAACCTGTCCAGTGTGCGAGGCATCTGCGGGTAGCTTCTTCTGCGAACAGTGTGGATATCATTTCGAGCCCGAAGAAGCTCTGAATCCGGTATCGAGGCGAGGGCGGATCGTAGAATGGACGGACAACATTTCCGCCTTTCTTTCAATTTCGGGAAACGACCGACTTCTCCAGGCGTGGGACGAGGCAGCCGTCGAATCTAGCTTTCTGGATATAGGGAAGCGGTATGTCGCACGCAAAGGACAGCAAATGCGATTGACAGTACCAGGCCTGCACGGGCTGGCTTGGGATTCGGGGCGTTTCGACAGCCAGCAGATATTGTTCAGCTACTCCTCGTTACTCTACGCTCATTCTCTCTATTGCGGACATAAAGACACAGAGGACTCCGGCAAGCTCAATCCTTTTGCCCGTGATTCCGATACTTTCCTGATCGGCGCCACCGGCATCGATAACACAATTCCGATGCTTGTCGGAGTTACAGGATGCGCATTGGGCCAAAACTCGTTTCGTCCATTTGATCGAATTTTCTTTAATCATTTCCTTAGACTGAACGGATCGAAGTTCTCCGCTAGTCGCAGTCACGTGATCTGGGCGGGTGAAATCACTCGAATTCCAAATATATCTATTGATGTTCTTAGAGTGTACCTGTCGGAAATCTGCCCGGAAGAAACCGAGACTGATTTGGTGTCAGAGCGGTTAGTCGATCGCTACAACGTAGTTTTCGATAGGATATCTGCAGCCATTGATCGCTGCACCGACTCCGTAAGCGCGATGCCGGCGCTCACCGGGTGTCACGTAGATGACGCGATGATGATCGCGCTGGATCGCCTCTACGAGGGGCAGTGCGCCGTCCTTTCGCTAGACCACCTGCGAGTGTCACAAGCTTCGAGAGCGGTCATCGAATGGCTCGATTGTCTTGATGAGAAGCCGGACCATCAGACCGCTTACACATGGCTGATGGGGTTCAGTATACTGGCCTGGCCGCTGATGCCCAAAATAACAGAAGCCTTGTGGCACTGGCTAGGTCATGGCGGCCATCCCGTTGCAGCATGCGCTTCGACGCCTTCATCCCAACGGATCGGAACAGTACCAAAAATCCATGGGCGCAGGTTAGCGGTTGCAGATATTGATCGATGCCTTCCGGGAAAATAGTAGCATGACACCTGCAGCGAACATCGTTCCCGCCGAGAAATTGCCCAATCAAGTCCCGTTGGAGATCTCAATTCCCTTTATGCTTGGCAGTATCAGCGTGGCCGCATCCTATGGCTCGAGCTTCTTTCTCGTGGATGCTCTGCGGTCCATTCGACAAAGCGCCACGACAGCCGGAGCCGTTATTTCGACCGGTACGATCGCCACAATACTGTGTTCGCTCGTAGCTGGCCGCATCGCGGACTCACTAGGCGTGATGCGAACCATCACCCTTGCCGCGGCGATGATGGCGATGGCGATGATATGTTTCGCATCAGCGCAAACTTTGACGCTTTTCGCTTACGTCGGCGGGCTTTTTCTTGGCATTGGATGGTCAGTCTTCTACATACTGGCGCCGCTTCAAGTCCTGGGTCACGTGCGAGCTGATGCTCGTATCAAGTATCTTACCTTGCTTTCGGGATCTCAAATGCTGGGCATCGGGCTTGCTGCCCCGCTCGCGCGCACCGTCGCGGAAAGTTCTGGTTCATACATCGCGGTTTACGCTTCATTCGCGGCTGCATGTCTCGTCGGTGCGATGCTTTTGGAGTTCGCCGGTAGGGCCCTGGCGCAAGCTCCTCAGATCAAAATGCCAACTGTACGACTCACCCTTGAAGGCGTGCTAGGAGCCCTCAAATCGAACACGCGCTATCCGATAATCATGATAGGCCTCGGGGCATGCGCTTTCGCCGGTCTTTCCACGTTCCAGACGCTTTACGCGGCATCGCGGTCGCAATCTGCCGACACGTTCTTTCTTGTATTCACGCTGACAGCCGTCTTCCTGCGGTTTGCGGTGGCCCCGATAATTGGAAAGTTTCGTCTTGAACGCGTAGCCGCGTTTCTTATCGTGTGCACCATCGCCGGGCTATTCATCCTATTCATGAATGCAGGTAGTGCGGCGCTCTACATCCTCGGAACAGCGATGTTCTCACTGGGATACGGGCTGAGCTATTCGACTCTGAACGGTATGGTTGTTTTCATTGCAGGTACGGATGGGACATCATTTGCCGTCGCTTCTCAAGTCTTCACGCTCTCCTATTTCATTGGCCTGTTCGGATTTCCATACATCGCCGGGCAGGTCGTGAAAGCCAGCAGCTTCGATGAACTGCTAATCAGCATGATGATGCTGATCGTCGCGAATGGTGTCCTTCTCGCAACTCAAGTCGTCTCGACCGGCCGGAAGCATTGAGCGGCTGTTTGCAAGGATCATGGGATGCTGAAGCAGGGCAACAGCGTTGATGTAATCGCGATCGGTGCAGGGCCGGCTAATCTGAGCTTGGCAGCCCTCGCAGCACCGATTCCGGAAATCTCTTTGCGAATCCTCGAAAGATCAGAAACGCTTAGATGGCATCCCGGTCTGCTTCTGGACGGTGCCGTTATGCAAACCAGCCCGCTAAAGGACTTGGTAACACCCGCGGATCCGACGAGCACGTACAGCTTCCTGGCCTACTTGCATGATAAACGGCGGATCTACCAAGCCATCGTCCGAGGACTCGCGTGTGTTAGCCGTAGTGAATTTGACGATTATCTGCGATGGGCAGCGGAAAAGCTGGCTAACGTTCAGTTCGGCGAGCGTGTTATTGCAGTCGAACTGCGCGACAAATCCTTCGATGTCATAACTGATCGCCGCAACTACCAAACCAGTACGGCGGTGCTGGGCGTGGGTCGGGTCCCGTCTATTCCCGATTGGGGCAGGAATGCACCGCCAAACGAGGTGTTTCACAGCAGTACCCTCCTCGTGCAGCGCCGCGAGCTTTCAAGCAAGCGTGTTGTGGTCGTAGGTGGCGGCCAAAGCGGGGCTGAAATATTTCTTCGTCTCCTGAGGGGGGCATACGGTCCGCTGGAAGCCCTGACCTGGGTGACGCGCCGGGCAAACATATTCGCCCTCGAAGATAGCCCCTTCGTCAATGAATGGTTCTTTCCGCAATATGGCGGCTGGTTCTTTGAGCAAAGCGAATCCACTCGGAAGCAAATTCTTGAGCGGCAGTCATTGGCGAGCGATGGCGTCAACTCCGCGACACTTCGCACGATCTACAGTGCACTTTACGATCGCGAGGTCCATCGCGAGTCCTACCCGGCTCACGTGGAAATACGCGTCGACACCACGGCGGACGAGTTGCGCAGCGTGTGCCCGTTTCGCCTGGGCTTACGTCAGCAGACGACAGGTATTTGCTCAGAACATGTCGCTGACATTATCGTCTTGGCCACCGGCTACCGCACTGAAATCCCTTCGTTTCTAGAGCCGATCGCAAGCCGACTGGCGGTTGTCAGCGCGCCTGGTGGCTCTCGTGAGATCGTGGTCGAGGAGGACTTTTCGGCTCGTTTTGACGGTCCCGAAAGATGTCGTTTGTACATACAGAACGGCGCACGCTTTCAACACGGCATCGCTGATACGAATCTCAGCCTAGTCCCTTGGCGTGCTTCAACCGTCCTCAACTCGATCATCGGCCGCGTAGCTTACGATTGCGGGCCTGCAACGGGCGTCGTCAAGTGGACTAGCACGGGGGTCGAGAGCTCCCGTTGAGCGGCGAGCGGTCGGCAGCATGCCGCGATCCAGCAGGACTTATTGGGAGTAGACCATGAAGAATGCGCAGCTGATGACCTTAGGCGACATAACGGTCTATAGCCCTGGTGTACTAATACAGGGCGTCAAGGGAATAGGTGATCCCAAGACCACTTGTCCGGTTGAACTCATCGAATTCCGGCTCGACCCGTTCGCGGTGTCGACGCCTCATTCCCATCCTTCCACCGAGATCTGGCGAATCACGAGCGGCCACGGTCAGGTGATGACCGATGATGGTGAGTTGGCCGTCAAGTCAGGGGATCTTGTGTTTCTGCGACCAGATCGAACCCATTATTTGGAAAACCGCGGCAGCGAAGTTCTGAGCGCCTTGTCCATCTCCTGGAAAGAAACCCGATGACCGACAGGATCTATGACTTAGCGGTCATTGGTGCCGGCGTCATGGGGCTCACTGCCGCCTTCATCGCAGCGAGCGATAGCCCGAAGAAGAGAATCGCCATCTTCGAACGGGATATCGTTGGGGCAGGTGCCAGTGGGTTGGCCCCCGGAATCCAAATCAACATTTGTCGGAACGAGAAGGAAAGGAGCCTCATCAATCGTGGTTCGAAATTCTGGCGAGAGGTCTATCCCCATTGGCCCAATGGCCGAGACTGTGATGTGTTTTGGCTGACGCGCGATCCCAACGAACTCGCGCGACGGAGCAGCGTGGGCGGTACCACCCCTTCAACATCTTTCGCGTTGGCCGAGAGACTTTCCTCGCTGCCGCGGTTTTTAGTTCCGCCCGACGTGGCCGTGTCGCTGGATCGGGGATCGTACTGCCCAGTCGATTCCATTCTTCAGGATCTGGCCCAAAGGCTCAAGACCGTCGGGATTTCGATTTACGAGGGCAGTTCAATTGAAAGGATATGGCAGGGACCAAGCGATATTCTTCTTCAGACCTCTCATGACAGCGAACTCTCGGCAAGGCGGGCCATCCTCGCAATTGGCCCCTGGTTACCAGAGTCACCATTGCGTCGGCATCTTACAGACGAACCGCGATTGCGAGTTAAAAAAGTCGTCGCGCTTCACCTGGCGGCGCGCCCCACCCCAAACTGTCCAATGATCGGCTTGTTCGACGACTACGCTTTCCTCATTCCCATGATTGAGCAAGGATATTGGTTGTTCAGTTTTACCTCGCAGGAATGGGATGTGAGGCCCGACATCAATGGGCTGCGCGTCAGCTCGGATGATCTGGCGCGTGCAACCGCAATACTGGCAAAATGGTTTTCCTCTGACGTTCCCGCGGTGGCGTCAGTGCGCGTGTTTTGCGACTGCTATTCTGACGATGGTGTCCCGTTCTCCCGTCCAGCCAGAGATGTCGCCGGTCTGCATGTCATTGGTGGTGGTGCGGGTAACGGGTTTCGTTTTGGGCCCGCGTGTGCGGAAGAGGCAGTACGATCCCTGTATTCTCCGTATCGACATGGCGGCGCGACATGAGGGGAAGGCATATGCCGGATACGATTGGTATCGAAGCCAACCTCTCTCATAATTTTGCAGATACCGGTTATGGCGTTACCTCGAGATCGACCATGATTGTTGATCTCAGCGCCATTGAATCCAATTATCGGAGGTTTCAGGCGCTTGCGCCGTACAGCGCTTGCGGCTTAGTTGTCAAGGCAGACGCCTACGGTCTTGGCGCGGCGCGTATCGCGCCGTTTCTCGCTCGCATTGGCTGCAGGCATTTCTTCGTAGCCGATGTGGAGGAAGGTATCGCCGTGCGGGATGTGCTGCCATCATCTGCGAGGATCTACCTGCTTCACGGTGTTATGCCAGGTATGGAGCCGGCTGCCGAGCATCATGATTTATTGCCAATCCTGAATAGCAGCGAACAATTGGATGCATGGCTTCGGCATTGCCGACTTCGCAATCGGGCGTTGCCAGCGGGTATTCATGTCGACACGGGCTTGTCCCGACTAGGGTTTCCTATTGATGAGTTGCAGAAACTCGCCGACGATGAAAACGGGCTGTCGGAGTTGCCTATAGCGCTGTTCATGAGTCAACTCGCCTGCGCGGAGTTGCGAAATGAGGTCAGTCTTCAGCAATTAGATCGGTTCCGCGAACTGACCCATTTGTTTCCGAAAGCTATTCTGTCACTATCGAACTCGGCGGGACTATTCGCCGGGAGTGAATTTCATTTTGACCTCATAAGATCGGGTGGAGGGATTTTCGGCTTCTCGACCTCCGATGATCCCGACTTCAAGCCATCGCAAGTCGTCCGTCTGCGAACGCAAATCATTCAATGTCGAGAAGTGAAGCAGGGGGAAGCTATCGGATACCACAGGTCCTACACAGTGAAGAGGCGGATGCGTGTCGCTACAGCGTCCATTGGTTATGGAGACGGGTTTCCGCGTATTCTGGGCAATCGGGGGCACGTCTTCGTATGTGGTACCCGTGTGCCAATCGTCGGCTTAGTTTCGATGGATCTTATTACTATTGACGTAACGGATCTGCCCGAGAGTTGGACTCCGCCGGGTACCGTGGTCGACCTGATCTGCCCCGAGCAAACAGTTGGGGATGTGGCTTCAGCCGCGAAAATGCTGAGCGACGAACTGACCACCGCGATCGGACGGCGGTGCCATAGGGTGTATGCTTCAGCCCAACGAGATGATATGAGGCACCCGTGAACTCACCCGCCCTCCACTCCCGGCAAATCAATCGAGCGATCTATCTGGGCGACGAAGGGACACGTCTCATGCGTCCGAACTACTTCACCGCTCAGGTGCGTCAGTTCCATGACTGTGAGAGAGTCTTCTATCTCGATCTCTTGTGCTCGAACCGATACGATTTGATCATTGAGGTAGGTTGTAGTTGCTATCGCCTCATCGGCGTCAAAAAGGCTGACAATGATTACCTTGGGATCGACATAAACCCACCTCGTGCACGACGGCTAAAAAAGGGAAATGGAGCAGTTATCCGCTGTGAGGCTAACAAGTTCTTCAAAAGAACGCGGCTGATCGATGAGATAATGCGGCGATATGACGGAAGGGTACTTTGTATATTGCCGTTTAATTTTCTTGGTACGATGGATGCGCCAATGGAGTTTCTCGCACGGGTGTGCCAGGCGCCCTTTGATCTCGCTTTGTCGCTCTTTTCAACTGGCGAGACGGCAACCGTAGCTCGCCTGGAATACTACAATCTTTGCGGCATCAACGTTCAGGGTGTGGTGCGTACCGATGACTATGTCCGCTTGGACTGCTCCAACGGTTTTCAGGCGTTCGCTTTCGATCCGCTCTTTCTGAAGAACCGCATATCGACCTTTGGCTTCCGCTTGAATGAAGCAGGGTATTATGACGTCTGTAACTTCCTCCATTTCAAAAAGAGCGCTCCTGAAGATTGTTCGCCTTGTAAGGCAAACTGAAGGGCTTGGGCTTTTGCGTGTGGCGCGGCACGGCGTCGTTGTTTAGGCCGACGTACGAACAAGCGT
Source organism: Bradyrhizobium sp. DN3 (assembly GCF_041357655.1). Taxonomy (NCBI): domain Bacteria; kingdom Pseudomonadati; phylum Pseudomonadota; class Alphaproteobacteria; order Hyphomicrobiales; family Nitrobacteraceae; genus Bradyrhizobium; species Bradyrhizobium sp. DN3. Next base: position 206,653 of record NZ_JAULLN010000012.1, read on the forward strand.
GGTACATGGCGTTTCTCGGGCGTATTACGAGAAAGATCTGGAAAACGCGATCCCTATCGCAGGCGGCCGGGCGCAAAAGCACGGTGGCGTCAGTATCGAACATTTGAGACCCCAAACGGTGGCTGGCCATCACGACAAGGGGCGGGACGTACTCAAGTTCATGGTGGCGGCCCACCGTTGTCGAGCCGCAGCGGCCGAGGAGGCGGTGCCGGTTGCTCCCTTGCTGCGGCCGCCGGCCGACGTGGACGCCGTCAGCGCCGGCGCGTTGCCCGGGAGCGAGCTCGGGATAAGGCCTCATAGCAGAGCCTGCCGGATTCAGAAGGCGGCAGTGCTCGGCGACGCCTCGGCTTTGCGCAGCTGCGTCGCCGCGCGTGGCACCACGACGTGGAAAGACGTCCGGACCGCGAGCTAGTGTCAGACGTACTGCACCAATTTGAGGTAATCGTCTGTGAGGACTGGTGAGCGAATCGAACAGGCCGCGTCTTGAAGGAAGGTGGTCAGAGTCTGACTGGCGCGATTGCGGCGTTCGAAAGATTGCCGTGCCGGCGCGCGAGTACGGAGAGTTGCTAATTCGGAACTAACGAGCTCAGCCGCTGCTCCGGCGCAATCTGAGGCCGAGAAGCAACCAGCGGACATGACAGCCTGTGCCAGTCCCAGTGTGGTGAGCCAACCCGCATAGATCAGCACGGCACCGTCTGTCTCATTGAGCGCAGAGAGTTCCTCAATTGCAGCAGCATGGACTGATGCCGCACCAACAGACCGAAAGAGATCGGCTATCTCGTCACGCGTGGCTTTAGAGAGGAGGCAGCGGCCGAGATGTGATAGGAGCGCCTCGGTCGGACCTTCGAAGATGCGGAGGATGCGAGCGTCTCGATAGATCTTGGCTAAAGGCGTTCCCTCATCGTAACCACGGCCACCTAACAGCTGGACACATTGATCAGCGACAAGGCCGCACCACTCCGAGGACAAAACCTTCGTTGCCGACGCAAGGTGGACGTTAGGGGCGCCCTGCGCTGAAACAAGTCGGCAGGATGCGGCCAGCATCGCCTTCACGACTTCCCGCCGCAGCACCATCTGCCCAAATAACTGCTCGATGTAGCTGTTCTCGATCATGCGCAGTTTACCGAGTCGACGATGGCTTGCATAAGAGGCTGCGACCTGGATAGCGCGCTCAAGCGCTCCAAGACCCATAGCAGCCACACCGATACGGCCGCGGTTCATACTAGATGCCGCCGCGCCCCAGCCGTCTTGATCGCGAGAGAGCACGTAAGCACTCGGCACCTCGACATCCTGGAACTCCAGACTATTCTGAATAATGCCGCGTAGACCGAGTGTGCGATGCTCGTGCGTGACCTTTAGGCCTGGAGCCTGCCTGTCAACGAGTACACCAACGAGCCGGCCTTTCGCATCGGGACCAGACGCGCGCGCAAAGCAAACGATCCAGCGAGCCCAGTCGGCGAGGCCGATCCAGATCTTGCGGCCAGAGATACGAACTTTATCTTCGCGCATGAGAGCCGAAGCCTCTATATGCCTCGGGGCAGAGCCAGCTCCAGGCTCCGTCAAAGCGAAAGCGCAGAGATCGCCGCGTGTTGCACCCCAAATGATATTTTTTTGTTCGGGGATGTGCGGTGCCGCTTCGATGCAGGGCAAGGCCAGGAAGTTATGGATAACGAGCGTAGAGGCAGCGGAGACATCGAAGGATGCAGTGGCGGAGATGAGGTTGATGGCCTCTTGCAAGGGAAGAGCTAATCCGCCGTGCTCTCCTGGTGTGGTGAGCCCGAACAGTCCATGCTTTGCCAACATGCTGTGTAGGGTCGGAGGGAATGCTCGGCGGTCATCCGCGTCTGCGAAATTCAGCTGACTGAGGTCAGCGATCAAACTGGAGTATAGTGCAGCTGCACGACCTTCAGCTGTGCGTTCCTGCGCCTCCCCGCATTGGGCGTAAACCTGAGTGTACATAGCCATAAGGCCCACAATGATCCCGGCCGCGCTTGGTGCCAATTCATCCCCGTGGCTAGCTCGGCTACACATTGGTATAGTGTGGATGCAAGCGCAGTATAAGCAGGCTGTCTGGACCGGCATTTTATTGTGGCCGCCGCGCGGGCTCCCATCAAGATGCGTCTTGTCGATATGACCTATCGGAGGCGCACGCTCGTTTCAGTGACCTCCCATTCTCCTCAAGACTCACTCAGGTTGTCGATTGGTGTTTCGTCCCAAAGAGAGCCGCCTGGGGAGAGATCCGTCATGCACCGATCGCCAGCATAGCGAGGCGATACGTGACATAGATGGAAGCGAGGATGTCGTCGGCGGACTTGGTCCATTTGAATGGCCGGGAATCGGCGTTGTGATGATCGATGAAGTGGCAAGAAATACCCCGACGGCCTGCGTTGCGATGAAGCGGCCGTTGATGGGCGGAACGGTATGGAGATCGAGCGCGAGGCTAGGCGGATCCTCTGGAAAGCACATCAAGGCGGGATCGACGTCGCGCGGTTGGTTTTTATCGAGGAGACGTGGATCCTGCATCTGACTGCTCGGGACCTCCGCCGCGCGGCGGTCGACGATGGCCGTGCCAGCGAGGGAAGAGCTAGAGCTCCGGTCGCCCCACCTCGCCGCGAAACAGCTCTGATGCACGATGCAGGACCGCAGCGGCACCGGCCAGTCGATTCCGGGTGCTATTGCGCCCACGTCGATGCTCGCCAGAAGCTTCGGATGGCTCGAGAGGCAGTCTCGAGCTGGCCAAGATCAAGTCTTTGAGTCGAACTTGTATGAGGCCTGAAAGAATGTACCCCAGCGCTCCATACTGTACTTCGCAAATGAGGGCGAGTGCTCGATGCAGCCGTTACCGCAGTGCATGGACCCGGCGTCCCTTTTGGTCCACATGGCCCAATAGCGGCCACCAAAGCCGACGCTGATGTTGCTGGTGACGAAGTAGGACAGCACGCCTTCAAGCTGGACGCCGCCGCCACCATTGCCGCGTTGTTCCGTGAACGTGGTCTCGGGACGCAGGAGGTGATTGTCTCGCCCGATGAAATCAGTCCAGGGCAGGTAAGCGACATCAGCGTTCAAGCGCCAACGCTCGGTCAGCATGGTTTCGGCGCTCAGGCCGATCCGAGGTGCATTCCATTGAGTATCCTCGCTGCCAACGATCCTGTTGTCACCCGGCTTCAGACATCGATGCCGCGGATTAGCGAACTCAACGCAACCGATCGAGTCCGAGCTCTGGCCGTAATAGGTCCAGCCTATGAATCCACCGACTTTGTAGTTGGTGCTGCGCAGGAAATCGTAACCGACGTCGGCTGTGTAATATGTGAACCTTCCATTTGTCTGACCTGAAAGGGTGTTCTGGTAGGACCGTCCCTTGTGGGGTACCCAATCTTCATCGTTAACTTTCCCTTTGTTGAAGCCCCCGATACCAAGGTTGCTCTTCAGGAACACTCCCAAGGGACTGTCAACACGGCCAAATAACTCCCCGGAGAATCCGTCCAGTCCATGATACGTGAGCCTTGATATCAGCAAGCCGGGATCTTGGTCTTGGTCCGCTGCGCTGTGATCCCACTGGAATCTTCCCCGGCTGAGCCAGAGCCGCGAGCCGCCTTCGAATGACCAGCCGGGCGCGTAGGGGATGGGCTGCACGCTCGTGGGTGCCTTCGTGTAGAGCGGAGCATTAGACCATTCTGCGCCGTTTAGGTCGGCGTCGAAATGGTAGTTAAGGCCAATCCTTCCGATGTGGTAGTTGCTGGACAGGCTGGTTGTGTTCGCCGGCAGAATCGCAAACGGCGGAAACTGCACTGTCGAAGCCGTCGCGACGCCCGGTCCGCCAAAGTGCAGATAGTCATACTCGACGTTCACCGACCATGCAGGCGCAATCGCTTGCTCGATGCCCAGCCCGATGACGCCACCGAGACGACCATAGTCGAAATGGGTTTTCTCCTGAGGCACGTAGCCGGCTTCAAAGTTGTTGACGACATCGCCTCTATTGTTTTGCCAGGCTACGCCTCCCTTGAGATACGCCAGCGTGTGGCCGAGTGCGCCAAAGGCGTAACCAATTCGGCCAGTCCCGGTGGCGAAGAGGTTGGGACCTGCGATGCAGTTTGCGCTCACAACCAGGCCCGAATGAGCGAGGCAGGTATTTGTGCCTTCGGAAACGACACCGCTGGCATCCAGTTCGACGCCAAACACCCAGCTGCTGTTCTGCCAATTGTAGCCGATCTGGCCACCCGCAAGAAATGCCGGGCTTTCCACGATACCGCCATAGATCGATGGACCGTAGGGATTGCTGAAGGAGGTTCGGCCGTACCCACCGCCGACGTGTCCGCCGATATAGCCACCCGACCAGTTCCATACGACCAGCGGCAGCTTCGGTTCTGGCTCAAGGCGCGCGTTGGCCGCACCGCTGGCCATGACTGCAATTGTCGTGGCACCCAACAGAAGAACTCTCGATTTCATCAAAGACCCTGCACTTTCCCGGTCCACACCGGCTTCCTAAGATATCGCCGCACGGCAAATAGTCGGAGCAGACTGACACTCGCGGTAACGCGCGCCAGATCCGCTCCGAAAATCACCGCACCGCGTTAGGTGATGATGCACCGAAGGAAGCAACCCGCGTGCCGAACTGAATTCGTATGTTTTGCAGGAATTTCGTCGATTTGTTGCGTCATCTTGCTGACTAATTGTCTCAAGTTTTACAATCGGAGCTTCCGACAGTCCCTTCATCGCCGAATAATTTGCAAGGTAGGCTCTAATGCGCGACGTGCATCTGTCGTGGAGTGGTCGCGCGGACGCGCCGCTCGCGCATTCTGCCCTCCGAACCGGAGCATATCTTGTGCTTCGCGCAGACCCGGAGCGGCAAAGGCGTCGGCCTCGTCATCCCTCGCTGCTGACTTGGCCAGGATCTGCGATCGCACACGACATCAAGGGCGAGAACTGGCAGCGCTTCCGTGCCCGGCACGGCCGCGTACTTCTCTTCGATCCGACCAATGCGAAGTCATCAGCCTACAACCCGTTGCTGGAGGTTAGGCACGGCGAGCGGGAGGTGCGCGATGTCCAGAACATTGCCGACATCCTCGTCGACCCCGAAAGGCAGCCTCGAGAAGCGAAACCATTGGGAGAAGACCAGTCACACGCTCCTGGTTGGCGCGATTCTCCACGTCCTCTACGCCGAGGAGGACAAGACGCTCGCCGGCGTCGCAGCCTTCCTGTCCGATCCCAAGCGGCCGATCGAATCGACGCTTGCGGCGATGATGCTGATCGCGCATCTCGGCGAGGCCGGCGTCCATCCGGTCGTTGCCTCCGCCGCGCGCGAACTGCTGAACAAGTCCGGCAACGAGCGCTCCGGTGTCCTGAGAGCAACGCGATGTCGTTCCTCGGCCTCTATCGAGATCCCGTGGTGGCCGAGGTGACGCGACGCTGCGACTGGCGGATTAGTGACATCGTCGGCGGAGACCGAGCGACCACGCTGTACCTCGTCGTACCGCCATCGGACATTAACCGCACCAAGCGGCGGATCCGGCTGATCCTCAACCAGATCGGCCGCCGCCTGACCGAGCATCTCCAGGCGAAGGCCAGGCGGCGCCGGCTCCTCCTGATGCTCGACGACTTCCTGGCGCTCGGCCGGCTCGATTTCTTTGAGTCGGCGCTCGCCTTCATGGCTGGTTACGGCATCAAGAGTTTTCTGATCGCCCAGTCGCTGAACCAGATCAAGAAGGTCTACGGGCCAAACAACTCGATCCTCGACAACTGTCATGTCCAGGTCCCGGCGACGATCTCGGATTGTGAGGCAGGCATGGTCGCGAAGAAGAAAGCTCAGATGTCGGTCTATTTGTATCGACCACTTCAAGCCGATTCAGCGAACGGATCGTATGGGCAGTCCATACGTACAGTTCTCAACCATCGGGCCAGCCCGCCGCAAAGCGTCTTCCCTCGGAGGCTTACTGACATATGGCATTTAAATCATGTTCACCGCCACTCCGTGGCTGTTCGGCATAGCGCGGACATACGCGCAGCACCAACGAACGAAAATGATCTGTCGCTCAACTGCGAGCGCTAGGCGGGTCCAACCCCGCTCCGCAAGCAAGAGACCTCTCGATAGCCAGACTTGTTGCAAAGCGCGCGCACCGTGTCCGAGGTGCGACGATGTGTGAAGATGCGAACAGGCTGCTTTGGGGGCCAAGTTGTAATTCAAAGAGTTCCTTCTTGGCACGACTAATGCTTTGGGTTGGCCGGCGACGCCGCCGGACCAGGATAATACCCTCGAGCAAGCGCGGCGATATCCAAAGAATGGAGCAGCAGATAGATGACATTGATCATGATCTCATTCCTCATCCAGAAACAACTGCAATGGAGCTTGCAAAAACTCGTGCCACTCAAGCGGCGGATGAACCATGCCGATAACAATGCCGCGTCCAACCACCCGCCCCACCGTGCTTTCGTTCCAGTTCGAGTGCTGTCAAGGCTGCCGACATCTTCATCTCGATCGGTCGCGTGCCTTCTAGCGCTGGTCCTGACCTGCGCCTTCTTGACAGATGGCATGTCAGCCGAGGCTCCTTCGAGCTCCGTGAGGCTCTCCAGCTTTACGCTTGACAACGGCCTGCAGGTGGTCGTGATCCCGGACCATCGCACACCGGTGGTGACGCAGATGATCTGGTACAAGGTAGGCTCCGCTGACGAGACGGCGGGCAAATCGGGGCTCGCACATTTCCTCGAGCACCTGATGTTCAAGGGCACCTCGAAGCATCCGGTCGGCGAATTCTCCCAGACGGTGCATCGCACCGGAGGCAACGAGAACGCCTCAACCTCGGTCGACTACACCAACTACTATCAGCAGGTGCCGCGCGAGCAGTTGCCGACCATGATGAAATTCGAGGCCGATCGCATGACCGGGCTCGTGCTCAAGGACGACAACGTGCTGCCCGAGCGCGACGTCGTGCTCGAAGAACGCAACATGCGCGTTGCCAACAGTCCCGCGGCGCGGCTGAGCGAGCAAATTCAGAGGGCACTCTACCTCAATCACCCCTATGGACGGCCGATCATCGGTTGGCGGCAAGAGATCGAAAAATTGGATCGCGAGGATGCCCTGGCTTTCTACCGCCGCTTCTATGCGCCGAACAACGCGATCCTGGTGATCGCCGGCGACGTCGAGGTCGCCGACGTGCGCCCGCTGGTCGAGCGCAATTTCGGTCCGATCCCGGCACAGCCGGCGATCCCCGCGCAACGCATCCGTCCGCAGGAGCCGGAGCCGGCCGCTCCGCGCACCGTTACGCTGTCGGATCCGCGCGTCGAGCAGCCCAGCGTGCACCGCCATTATGTGGTGCCCTCGGCGATGACCGCCGCAGCCGGCGAGAGCGCCGCGCTTCACGTGCTCGCGCAACTGATGGGCAGGGACTACAACTCTTATCTTTACCGCGCGCTCGTGGTCGACAAACCGCTCGCGGTCTCGGCCAGCGCCAGCTATCGGGACATCTCGCTCGACCCGAGCGAGTTCTCGATCTCGGCCTCGCCCAAGCAGGGTGTCAGCTTCGCGGAGGTCGAGCAGGTGATCGACGACGTCATCGCGGACATCGTAAAGAAGCCGATTGGCGCCGAGGATCTCGAGCGGGTCAAGACCCAGCTCATTGCCCGAGCAATCTACGCCCAAGACGATCAGGCGGTGTTGGCGAGCTTGTATGGCAGAGCGTTGACGATAGGCCTGTCCACCGAGGACATCCGCAGCTGGCCGGATCGCATCCGCGCCGTCACCGCCGAACAGGTGCGCGCCGCCGCGCAAAAATGGCTCGAGAAGAAGCGCTCGGTCACCGGCTACCTGATCAAGGATACCGCCACCGCCACCGCCAAGCGCGAGGAGAAGCGTTCGTGACCTATCCGTTCCTCCGCATGCGCGGCATCGCGCTCTCCGTCGTGACCTCCGTGACGCTCTCCTTGGCGTCCATCTCGCCCTCGCAGGCGGCGGCCAAGATCCAGCACATGATCTCGCCGGGCGGCATCGAAGCCTGGTTCGTGCAGGACGCAACGGTGCCGCTGATCGCCATGGAATATTCCTTCGCCGGCGGCTCGGCGCAGGATCCCAAGGACAAGTCGGGCGTCGCCAATCTCGTCGGCGAGCTCCTCGACGAGGGCTCCGGCAATCTCGACTCCAAGACCTTCCATGAACGGCTCGACCGCCGCGCCATCGAACTCTCCTTCAACGCCACCCGCGACACGTTCCGCGGCAGCCTGCGCATGCTGCGCGACAACAAGGACGAGGCCTTCGACCTGCTCAGGATGGCGCTAACCTCGCCGCATTTCGACACGGCCGACGTCGAGCGCATCCGCTCGCAGGTCATCTCGGGGCTGCGCCGCGAGACCACCAATCCGACATCGCTGGCGAGCCGCAAGTTCCTCGAGGTCGCCTTCGGCGATCACCCGTACGGCCGGCAGACCAACGGCAACCTCGATAGCGTGCCGACCATCGCGGTCGCCGACTTGAAGGATTATGTCGGCCGCGTGCTCGCCAAGGATGGGCTGAAGATCGCGGTCGTCGGCGACATCGATCCGGCCACGCTCGGCAAGCTGCTCGACCACACCTTTGGTAGCCTCCCCGCCAAGGCCAATCTCACGCCGGTCCCCGACGTCGAGGCCGCAAAGCCGCCGCAACGCGCCTTCGTGACGCTCGACGTGCCGCAGACGGTGATCGCCTTCGGTGGCCCCGGCGTGAAGCGCAGCGATCCCAACTTCATGGCCGCCTACGTCGTCAACCACATCCTCGGCGGTGATGGATTGTCCTCCCGGCTCTTTCGCGAGGTCCGCGAGAAGCGCGGGCTGGCCTATTCCGTTTACGAATCGCTGCTGTGGATGGAGCATTCGGCGCTCTTCATCGGCAATACCGGCACGCGCGCCGACCGCGCCGGCGTCAGCATCGACGCCGTCGAGAGAGAGGTCCGCCGGATCGCCCAGGCGGGACCGACGCAGAAGGAGCTCGACGAGGCCAAGTCCTACCTCAAGGGCTCGCAGATGCTGGAGCTCGACTCTTCCTCCAAGCTCGCGCAGGAGCTGTTGCAGTATCAGCAGGACAAGCTGCCGATCGGCTATATCGAGAAGCGCAACGCCATCATCGATGCCGTGACGATGGACGACGCCAAGCAGGCTGCCAAACGCCTGTGGGGTCAGGGCCTCCTTACCGTCGTCGTCGGCCGGGCACCCCAGGCGGCCGCGCAGCCCGCCGCAGCGACCCCGCCGAAGTCGGACTGAAGTGCCTCATGGCCAGCAGAGCTCCATAAGTCGAGTTCGGCACCCCCCATCTGTAAGATATGTGGCGCTTCGCGGCCCAGCGGAAACCGCGTCGCGCCGCGTAGCGTTCTCAACGGCAAAACAAGGAGACGATGCATTTTGGCTCTAGAGGATCGCTGGCACGGGGCTAGACTGCATTTGTTGTCAATGAGCATTTTGAACCCGGAGGGCCGCCGGCAGTATCGTCGGCGCCTCCTTCAAGGAGAAGCGGATGAGGATTGGGCTGCCCTTTGTCGCGACCAGCGTCCGGGCCACGTCGCGGCTTGTGTAGCGGGCCGTACTCCGCGGGAGAGCGTCAATGCGTGATTGGAAGAGCGAACTCGATGCGCTCGTCGCTGAAGCGATGGCTTTCGCCGGATCGCTGAAGGTGGAGATCGGGCAGCCCCGGCCTCAACTGAAAGAAGTCATCGACCGGGATCGCGTCAGCCTGCCCGACTATGGTGGCAGCGAACGCGATCAAATTAGGAAGCGGGTCGAGAGCTTCAAAGCGCACCAAGAGCGCTTCATGCGCGAGCGCGAGGAATATGCCAATTCGCTGCTGCGCCGGATCAGGCCGATCACCAAAGCTTAGAAGAGTTCGTTGAACCTTTTCACGAGCCCGCAGGCCGCTTTAGTTATGCAGCTCAAGCAGTGCTCGAGGGCAAACCTGTGGGCCGAGAGTTTTCCGCCATTTCGGTCATTGATAAGCTGACCCTAGACTTGCGGACCTCTCGAACCGGCGCATTCCGGAGAGGTAAAGTTCCCAGGCTCTCGTGGTGCCAGGGTTTTTCCGCCGCACATGTGCCCCCATTATGCTAAAAAGAGGCGTTCTTTTCTACAAGTCGCGGGATCTTGCTCCGAACTGCGGCGTCGTCACGCTCGGGCGTTTTTTCGAAAGTGCCGATCGGCAGACGGATTGCGACCAGCTATTTGGCACACAGGTCGCGATGATATCCCGCGGCCATAACGCGAAAATTCCGCCGCGCCCTCATCTCCGGCCAGAAGCGCGGGTTGTTCGGCGCGATCACGCGCGAGGTACGCCGCCACTTGAAATTGACCCCATCATCGCAGACCTCAAGTGGATCTGGCGGCGTTACGATTGCCGAAAGCTGGCCAGTCTCGCAACTTCGACATTGCAAAGCGGCGATTGGGCCGATCCCGACGGCGCCGACGTTAAGAATTCTTTGAGAGCACGTTCATCTTGAGAACGCCGAACGAGCGTCAGACTTCCGCCCGGCCTCCGAAAAGAGGCCGGACTGTTTCGCCACAAACAGCTCTCGCAAATCCCGAACGATTTGAATCGGATGCTAACGCTTCACCGTGGCCGCTGTTCGCAGAAAACCTCAGCCACAGTTGCCAACCAGAGCTTTGTGGGGCGTACGCGCTGGCTTCAGTCGGTGTCGGCGCTGCCACCATTTGCCGAATCGTCAATAATCGCTTTGGACGGGGCCGTGCCGGTGGTGCCGGTCGTACCCTTAGTCCCCTTAGTTGATTTTATGCCCACCTTTCCGCCCACGGAGCCGGGGTGCGCGCTCAAAACCTCATCATCGATCTTGGTGCCCTGTGTTTTCTTGCCTTGCAAGCCGCTGTGGGGCTTCGTGGACTCGGAAGGAAGTGCTTGCGCGAGGACAGGGCCGACAAGCAGGGCCGAAAGGGCGCATGCGATGGCAGAGGTTTTCACTAAGTTCATCCAAATCTCCTGGATTGCTTCGCGATGAGACGATTCGGTGACTTCCCGCCATTCGCATGCACCGGACCGATCGCATCGCATAAGATGGTGCGAATGGCGCGGGGTGCATCAATCTGCTTCGTGTGGTCATCGTGTAGGGATTTCGGGGCAATTTCGCGGAAATGCCCACCGCATATGCGGCGAGACGCAACCCGCACGGCAACGTGCGGAGGGCGACGTGGCGGTGCTTTGCTGAAGCCTTGGTCTCACCTTCGGATCAATCCAAGAGGCTCGCCTTTTCTATGGCGGCGGACAAAGGGAAGCTTGGCTAGGTTTCGCGGAAATCATGCTCAAGAAAGAACCTAAACCGCGATGGTGATTGATCCTTTGGCGCGCTGCCTTCGCGAGCCCCTTCATCTTCTCAGTCTGCCGCCAGGTAGATCACATTCCATGACGCCGGCTTGAGCCTCGCCTGCAACCTCCCGCGGTCAAAGGCCACGCTTTGCAAGGGCGCCGGCTTGACCTTGTCCGGCGTATTCTCGGTATTTGCTGCCATCAGATCATCGTGCCGGAGCTCGAGCCGCTCGTGAACTGTCAGGGGACCGAAGCTTCTGGCCTCGACGCTCACCTCCATCTCCTGCTTCAGATCACGATTGAGCAGAAAGAGCGACAAGCCGCCGCCTTGTTCGGCGACTGCCGCTATTTTGAGATACGGCACGTCAGGCACTGGAAAGGTCTCGGCCGGTCTACCGTCAGGATTGTTGTGCGACGCACAGTAAGCCTCCGACTCGACTTGTGCGCGCAAAATCCTGCCCCGACCAAAGCGGCTCATATGCGCAAAAGGAAAGAAGATGGTTTGGCGCCACGCACCTGCGCCTGTCTTGGTCATGATCGGCGCGATGACGTTCACGAGTTGCGCCAGGCAGGCAACTTTCACCCGATCGGCGTGATTTAGCAGGGAAATGCAGGCGCCGCCGAAGGCGAGCGCGTCCTCCATCGTATAGATTTCCTCAAGGATGGGTGGTGCCACTGGCCAGCGGTCCACCACCGGGGCAACCTCGTTGCGCGTTCGATACCAGACGTTCCATTCGTCGAAGCTCAGCATAAGACGCTTTTTGGAGCGCCGCTTGGCCGCAACCGCATCAGCTAGGACGACGACCTCATCGATGAAGCTGTCCATCAGGTCGGTGCTCGCGAGAAACGATGCGGTGTCCTGACTGTAATTCTCGAGATAAGTATGGATTGAAATGTAGTCGACGTAATCGAAGGTGTGTTCGAGGACCGTTTCTTCCCATTGGCCAAAGCTAGGCATGTTGCGCAACGATGAGCCGCACGCCGCAAGCTCGATGGTAGGGTCCACCCACCGCATCATCTTGGCCGCCTCTCTTGCAACTGCCCCGTAAGCGGCGGCGCTCTTTTGCTCTATCTGCCAGGGCCCGTCCATCTCATTGCCGAGGCACCACAGCTTGATCCCATGGGGCGTCTGCCAGCCGTGCTTGCGGCGGAGCTCCGACCACGCAGTTCCCCCGGGATGGTTGCAGTATTCGACCAGATTGCGAGCAGCGTCGCCGCCGCGGGTCCCCAGATTGACGGCCATCATCGGCGCGACATCGGCGGCCCTGCACCAGTCCATGAATTCATTGGTGCCGAAGCTGTTCGGCTAGGTGCTGAACCAGGCCAAGTCGAGGCGCGCAGGCCTCGTCTCCAGTGGCCCAACGCCGTCCTCCCAATTGTATCCGGAGACAAAATTGCCGCCAGGATATCGAACGAGGGTCGGGCCGAGCTCCTTCACCAGCGCCAGCACGTCCTTCCGAAAACCTCTCTCGTCTGCGCTCGGATGGCCGGGCTCGTAGATGCCACCATAGACGCATCGGCCCAGATGTTCGATGAAAGCACCAAACAGACGAGGGTCCGTGTGACCAATGGTGAAGTCGCGGTCGATCAGAACTTTGGCTTTTCTCATGTTCTTCTCGGGTGGCCTGAGGCTGATGACGGTTACGAAGGTGTGCGAAAGAAACGAATCAAGATTCGTGCCGTTTGCGCGGAGAAAACTCCATTAAGCCGATCCGCATCTAGGATTTGCGGAGCGCGAGCCTTCCGCGGCAGCGACGTCGTGGACTGGAAAGAGCCTGCAAGGAAGTCGGATCTCCGACGACGATCCGCGTCGATCAGGGCAGCGAGTTCGGGTCGCGCAATCTTGACCTGCGGGCTTACCAGCGCGGCGTCTCGCCGGACTTCTCGCAGCGCGGCAAGCCAAACGACAATTGCTGGTCCGTTTTTACCTTGGCGGAGGCCCTGTCGCCGCAGGAAAAGTCAAACCAAGCAAATTAGGTCTGGGCCCGACCGCCGCTCGTACGGATAGGCCAATGGTTGGCCTTTGGGGCTCTCGGCGCCGTCTGCCCATCCAGGCTCGCAAGGGCTATCGACGGTTGCAAGCTCGCCCGAAGCCAAAAAACCCTGGCATTCCTGCCAGGGTTTTGCATGTCATCGACACTTTGAGAGGCTTGATCAGAAGTCCATACCGCCCATGCCGGCGCCCGGAGGCATCGCAGGACCGGCCGTGGCCTTCTTCGGCAGCTCGGCAACCATCGCTTCCGTCGTGATCAGCAGCGCTGCCACCGAGGAGGCGTTCTGGACCGCGATGCGCACGACCTTGGTCGGGTCAATGATGCCCTTGGAGACAAGGTTGCTGTACTCGCCTGTCTGCGCATCGAAGCCATAAGAGTACTGCTCGTTCTCGAGAACTTTGCCGACCACGATCGAACCGTCTTCACCGGCGTTGATCGCGATCTGGCGGGCTGGCCAGGACAGGGCCTTGCGCACGATCTCGACGCCGGTCTTCTGGTCGTCGTTCTTGGTGCGCAGGCCCTTGAGCTGCTCGGAGGCCCGGAGCAGGGCGACGCCGCCGCCCGGCAGGATGCCTTCCTCGACTGCCGCGCGGGTCGCGTGCATCGCGTCATCAACGCGATCCTTGCGCTCCTTTACCTCGACCTCGGTCGCGCCGCCGACGCGGATCACCGCGACGCCACCCGCGAGCTTGGCGAGACGCTCCTGGAGCTTCTCACGGTCATAGTCCGAGGTGGTCTCCTCGATCTGCGCCTTGATCTGGGCCACGCGCGCGTCGATGTCGGCCTTCTTGCCGGCGCCGTTGACGATCGTGGTGTTCTCCTTATCGATCATCACCTTCTTGGCGCGACCGAGCATGTTGAGCGTGACGTTCTCGAGCTTGATGCCGAGATCTTCCGAGATCGCCTGGCCGCCGGTCAGGATCGCGATGTCCTGCAGCATGGCCTTGCGGCGATCGCCGAAGCCGGGAGCCTTGACGGCCGCGACCTTCAGGCCGCCGCGGAGGCGGTTCACGACCAGGGTCGCGAGGGCTTCGCCTTCGACGTCCTCGGCGACGATGACCAGCGGCTTGCCGGTCTGCACCACGGCCTCGAGCAGCGGCAGCAGCTCGTTGAGCGAGGAGAGCTTCTTCTCGTTGATGAGGATGTAGGCGTCGTCCATCTCAACGCGCATCTTGTCGGCGTTGGTGACGAAGTAGGGCGAGATGTAGCCGCGGTCGAACTGCATGCCCTCGACGACGTCGAGCTCGGTCTCTAGCGACTTGGCCTCCTCGACCGTGATCACGCCCTCGTTGCCGACCTTCTTCACGGCGTCGGCGAGGAACTTGCCGATCTCGGCATCGCCGTTGGCGGAAATGGTGCCGACCTGGGCGATCTCCTCGTTCGAAGTGACCTTCTTCGAGTTCTTCTGGAGATCCGCGACGACGGCTTCGACCGCGAGGTCGATACCGCGCTTCAGGTCCATCGGGTTCATACCGGCGGCGACCGACTTGGCGCCTTCACGGACGATCGCGGCGGCCAGGACGGTCGCTGTGGTGGTGCCGTCGCCGGCAGCATCCGCCGCCTTCGAAGCCACCTCGCGCACCATCTGGGCGCCCATGTTCTCGAACTTGTCCTCAAGCTCGATGTCCTTGGCGACGGCAACGCCGTCCTTGGTGATGCGAGGCGCGCCGAACGACTTGTCGAGCACCACGTTGCGGCCCTTCGGACCGAGCGTAACCTGCACGGCATTGGCGAGGATGTCGACACCGCGCAGCATGCGGTCTCGCGCGTCTACTCCGAATTTGACTTCTTTGGCTGACATAAAGAATTCCCTCAGTTCTTATTTTCTCATCCTTCAGCGCGCCCGATGGGCGCTCGTCAGGGGTGAGCTGTGCGAGCGCTGGGTTAGGCGGCTTTCTTCTTGGAAAACACATCGGTGAGAACGCCCATGATGTCGCTCTCCTTCATGATCAACAGGTCCTGCCCGTCGATCTTGACCTCGGTGCCGGACCACTTGCCGAACAGCACGCGGTTGCCGACCTCGATGTCGATCGGAATCAGCTTGCCGGTCTCATCGCGGCCGCCCGGGCCAACTGCAATGACTTCGCCCTGCGAGGGCTTTTCCTTGGCTGTGTCCGGAATGATGATGCCACCGGCGGTCTTCTCATCGGCGTCGATGCGCTTGACCACGACGCGGTCGTGAAGCGGACGGAAATTCATACAGGACTCCTGAGCGATTGAACAAGTTGGAGATTGGCACATTGTGACCAGCCCAATTATAGCAAGAGTCAGGCCAGAAATGAGCTGAAGATCCATGCCTGCAGTTCTGTTGAATCGTTGCCTGGCCTGCGCGTGTCTTTGTCCGGAAGCAAACGCCCTTAGGTACACAGCCTGCCAAGCTGTTGCGAAAATGACATTGCGTTTCGTCGAAACACCCGGATTAAGCCTAGAGTTCCTTAACATTGCACCGGCGGCCGTTACACCGATCGAAGCGCCGCGTGTTTCGACGACGGCGGCCGGGCTGCACATGATTGCTTCGTCTGACGGCAGCATCTAACAGCTGACGCCGCCGAAGCGTGCGGTGCACAAGACTCATCGAAGAGCGGCGCTCGATGAATCTGACGTAGCCGCGCATAATAACAAGTATGCCAACTATCTCGAAAACTCAGGCGATGTTTCCTGTAAAAGGCGGCGGCAAGAGAGGCCATCATCGGATTGTATCGAATTGTCGATGTCCAGCCGTGGCACGGTCGCTCAAAACCTGTTGCATTTACCCCGATCGTTCGTAGACCGATAGTGATCGAAGAGATCTGCGACGATCGGCGAGGAGCTTGCTTGCGCAGCAACGCTGCGTCGGAGCTTTGATCGCGTACGCTCTTCTCCGAAGGACAGATGATTCCGAGGAAGGGATCGCCCGGAGCTGCAAATTGCGTCAGCGAATCTGTGATGGCGACCGTCAGTCGGCAGAGCACATTTCGCGCAACTGTGATCGAGGTGATTGGCTATTGCCGCGCACGAGAGATCACTCTGCCCGGCACGCCCCAGGGAGAATAGCCGACAGGTGACATTCGAGCGAAGCCGATCTTTCCGCTGCCCCAAAAGGCGAACCGGAGACGACGATCTGGCTCACAGTTGGCGCATCTCCCGAGACTGGGTAGGGCAGTCGCTGCACCTCCCGGTCCGACAGGCTTTCCCTTTTGATGTCGATGGCATCCAAATAGCCGTCATGGATCAAGGGGACTGACGGGCATATGAATTATATACGTTGATATACGTTGTACCGGCGCGTCTGCCGTGTGATTGCGGCTTCAAGGACGAAATTCACCCGATCTCCGCGCCAAATGGAAAAAGCACCTGTGTCGTCTGTAGAAGTACACCAGCATATTGTCTCACTTCTTCAGAAGCCGAATCCCGTCATCCTGGATATCGGCTGCAATGACGGGACCGATACGCAACAGTTTCTCAACCTGTGCCCGCAAGCTCAACTCTACTGCTTTGAGCCGGACCCCAGAGCGATCGAGCGCTTCAAGAAGAAGCTAGGCCCATCCCTCAATAGGGTGAAGCTGCTTGAAATCGCCATCAGTGATCGAAACGGGATGATCGACTTCCATCCAAGCAATGCAGATGGTGATGCGAAGGAATGGGACCTCTCCGGCTCAATACGCCGCCCGAAGAATCATCTTACCGAGTATGATTGGGTTCGGTTCGATCGCCCTGTCTCGGTTGAAACGCGGCGGCTGGACGACTGGTGCAGCGAAGCCAAGCTGAATACGGTCGATTTCATCTGGATGGATGTCCAGGGAGCCGAAGCCGATGTTATCGCGGGCGGCATGCAGACCTTGAGCAACACGCGCTTCATCTACACGGAATATAGCGACCGCGAGCTCTACGAAGGGCAGTTGCCCCTGCAAGCCATTCTTGACCTGTTACCATCGTTCGAAGTGGCGGCCCACTATCCCCGCGCAGTGGAAGGTGATGTTTTGCTCAAAAATACACGCTTCTAGTGGCTACTCATATCGAGCGCCTCATTCATCGCTGGAAGACCTGACGAGCGCGCTTATGCCGCCCAAAGCTGCACAACGGGTGATCATTAAGGCGAGCGGATATCGGTGGCCGGACGGGCACTCCGGTTTCCGGTTGCCATTGCAGACCCCCGAGCGAGCACTAACGCTTTCGCTGGAGATCGGCCGATGACATTCGAGCGATCGAGACCCGCGCGATCGAGGTGATCCGCCACGCGGATCACTTCACCGCATCGCTGTTCCTCGGGCGCGGTCAATACCGCGTCGGCGGTCCACTGTTCTTGCGGCGATGCAAGCCGCCCGCGAGATCGAGCAAGACCCGGCGGCGCATAACCGCCGCGCGCTTGTGTACGCCATCGCGCCCGACGGTCACGCCACCTTGCTGACCGCCGCGCTGATCGCAAAACTGCTTTCCCTCAAATCGTAAGGACGTCCGTTTTAGCCCGCACACTGGAGCTATTACAACGAAATACTGCCGGCCTTTTTCAACGGAATCGGCCAGTAGCAGACTCATGCATCGCTGCAGCAAAGAGCATCTCTATTCGATCACATCGTCGGCGCGGACGAGCAACGAAGGCGGCACGGTGAGGCCGAGCGCCTTTGCAATCTTCAAGTTGATCACCAATTCGAATTTGGTTGGCCTCTCTACCGGCAACTCGGAAGGTTTGGTCCCTCTTAATATCTTGTCCACGTAACTGCCCGCGCGGCGCATCAGATCGCCTACGTCGGCCCCGTATACCGACAATCCGCCATTGGCATATTGTCGGAACATGTAGTTTGCCGGCAGATGATACTTCGCCGCCAGCGCGATTATTCGCGGAGCCTCGACATAGGTGAGCGAATCGCCAAAATCCACTATCGCATCGGCCTGTTGGGCGGCGGCCGAGGCAAAGGCGACGTCGAGGTCGTCGGCCTTGGTCGCCTCAACTATCAGCAGAACGATACCGAGCTGACGGATAATGCCGGATATCTTCTCCGCCAAGTATGGCCGTGTCATTGGATTGTCCGGATTGATCAAGAGCGCGATTTTCGAGGCGCCGGGTACGAGTTCCCGAAGGATTTCGAGACGTTTTGCGAGGAAATCATCGGGTACATTGGTCGTAAAACCCGTTATGTTGCCACCGGGTCGCGACAGGCTTTGCACGAGGCCCAGCCGCACAGGATCGGCTATCCCTACGAATACAATCGGAATGCTCGAAGTCGCCGATTTCAGGGCCAGGGCTGCCTGAGGTCCCGCTGCAAAGAGTACATCCGGATTGAAGGCAACTAGGTCGGCAGCGGAAGCTGGCACTCGATCCGGGGGGTGGGAAAAGCGATACTCGATTGCAAGGTTTTTTCCCTCCACCCACCCGAGACTTCGCAGCGTTTCAAGGAACACACGCTCCGCCTGATTGAGGGCCTGCCCGCTCCCGTCGCCTATGGCAAGAAAACCAAGTCGACGGCGAGCCCTCTGAGCCCCCGCATGCCTCGGCGAAGCGAGCAGCGCCGCAGTAGCCGCTATGAACTCCCGCCGCTTCATTCGATCGATCCTCATCGCAGCTTGAGGACGATGGAGGACGGGTATCACGTTCGGTGGTCGCATGAACTGCGATGCTGCGTCGCAAATGCGACGTGTGGCCCAGGCCGGCAACAACGCCGCTCGGCCGCTTCCGAGGCGGCGCCATTACATCGCATTACTGCTGCCTTTTTCAACGGAATCGGCCATTTGCGGAAGTCGAGCACTGAAGTTTTTGAGCTTCAATCGCAGAGCTCACCGGCAGGCTTGATCGGAACGGCAGCTAGCGCCGGCCTCCTTTGCAATGCTTACGCTGGGGAAGGAACTTCCCAAACCCTTGGGATATTCCTGTTATGCACAGCACTCCTCACATATACCTTCGTTTGTGTTGACAATCTCAAAAAAAGTTTGGGCGAGAGTCGCAAACCGAACCGACATTCCCGTTTCTCTTAACCCAAAGTCGGGTCGGGGCTAACTCAAGGCTCATCCAAAATCTGATCGAACACAGAGCGTGAGCTCTCGTGACGCAAGCGAGCGTTGCGAGGAATGCTTTCGCTTGAGAAAGGGAATGTTGCGTGAG
This sequence comes from Bradyrhizobium sp. DN3, assembly GCF_041357655.1. Taxonomy (NCBI): domain Bacteria; kingdom Pseudomonadati; phylum Pseudomonadota; class Alphaproteobacteria; order Hyphomicrobiales; family Nitrobacteraceae; genus Bradyrhizobium; species Bradyrhizobium sp. DN3. The sequence goes on from NZ_JAULLN010000012.1 coordinate 225,986, forward strand.
TGAAAGCGAAATGAAATTGACGCCGAACGGAACGAATGTTTTCGGGATGCCATGGTTGGATTTCTCGAAGGCCGCCTTGCCGGGCGTGGGGCGCGAGCTTGCCGAGCAAGGCCTCGCCCGCGCACGGGAAGGCTGCGAGAAGATCAAGGCCGCCTCGGAAGAGATGGCGGAGGCGCTGCGCGAGACCTATTCGAGCAATGCGAGATGCACGACCGACTACGGGCTCAAGGTGCTCGAAATCTCAAACGCCAATGCCGCTTCTGCGCTCGATTTCTTCGTCCATCTGTTCGGCAGCAAGTCAGCGACCGATGTCTATACCTTGTCGGCGGCGCAAGCGCGCAAGGCGTTCGACACCGCCTCCGACCAGAACAAGAAATTGTGGGCGCTTGCCCAGAAGCTCGCGACGGAAACGGGTGAGCCGATCAGGAAGCACTTCACCAGGGTTCTCCACCAAGGCGCCGGCTAAAAAAGCGCGCTCAATTTCACATCCAGATTCGTTTGAGGAGGGATCCGGCCGGTTGGAGCACGCCGAGCTGAGCGAGCACGCCCCCCACTGCCCCATGCTCGATCAACAAGTTGCGCGATGCCCCCCAAGTACCCCGCACCGACAAGAGGCGCATTCCAACCGGCCGGTGCTTTTCTGCAAACCAGAACAAAGACAAATCGCAAGGGAGGGCAACATGGGAATGGTCATGGTCAAATGTCCGCAAACCGGACACGCGATTCCCACCGGTATCCAGATTGATCGCGAGAACTTTGGGCGCCGCGCGGTGTTTTTCTCGCGCACCCGTTGTCCGATCTGCCGCACCGATCACGCGTGGTTCGCGCGGGAAGCCTGGGTCGACGAGCCGGGCATCCGGATCGCGCCGTCGTAGCGGCGGCTCCCGGCGAACGGCTTTGTTGACCTTGTCTCGATCCCGGCGGCCTTCAGACGCAAGCTGCATGACCGGCTCATGGATCTCGACCGAGACAAGGTGCGAGACATTCATGAACCCTCTATCGGCGAGCGACGTGTTCCTTACGGTCGCGATCATGAGCGCCACTTTCCTGGCCGAGGTTGGGCTATTTATTTTGATTGGAATGCTTTGAAAGGAGCGCGCGATCTGGGCAGCGCGCCGCCGATGCGAGGTCTAGGACTCCGCAAGCTTCAACAGCGGGGGAAAAGCAGACATCACCCGAGGTCGCAGAAGGGCCATTTTCGGACTCATGCACCGCGTCAAAGTGAACCCTCATTCGATCACCTCATTGGCCTGCAACAGCATCGAGGTCGGTAGATCAAGGCCAAGCGCCTCAACTGTCCTCAGGTAGACGTTCAGCTCTGAGGAGTTCCCTCGATCGCGAACCGGGCCGGGCGGTATCAAAGAACCGAAACACGTTCTCGAGCAGCCTTGCGGGTGGTGCCGAAAGGCGCGATGATGTTGCACCGGGCGCAATACCGGCGAATGTTCAACGAGTGTCCTGCTTCGTCCTGCAGTTAAGTAAATGCCGGGAGGGGTCGATGGTACTCGTTGGCAAGCACGCGGTTGTGGTGGGCGCGGGAATGGGCGGTCTTTTAGCCGCACGCGCTTTGGCGGATCATTTCGACGAAGTGACCATACTTGAGCGTGACGCGCTTCCGGATTCGGCTGATACGCGCAAAGGCGTACCGCAAGGACGGCATACGCACGGATTGCTTGCCCGCGGGCGCGATGTACTCGAGCAGTCGTTTCCCGGGTTTACTGAGGAAATAATCGCTCAGGGAGCGGTACCTGCGGACATCGTCAACGATGGGCTTTGGTTCAATTACGGCGTCTATCTTCACAACGCCCCCAGCAAGATGGTTGGGCTCGGGGTGAGCCGACCCACGCTGGAAGGCTTCGTGCGACGGCGGCTCCTTCAACTACCCAACATTCGGGTGCAGGAGCGTCGTGACGTTGTGGAGCCGGTGTTTGATCGCCCCTCAGGCCGCGTGACCGGTGTTCGCGTCCAGTCAAAAAATGGCTCAGGCGACAAGGAAATCCTGGAAGCCGATCTCGTCGTTGATACAAGCGGTCGCGGGTCAGCAAGCCCCACATGGCTCAATGCGTTTGGTTTCGCAAAACCGCCGGAGGAGCAGGTCACTGTCAATCTCGGCTATGTCTCCCGCTTCTGTCGTCTCAAGCCCGAACATATGGAGAATTACCTGCATGGCAGGAAGTTCGTTCTTATGGGAGCGTGCTTGCCTGATTTTCGCTTCGGTGCCCTTCTGCCACAGGAGGGCGAACGTTGGACCGTGACATTAGGCGGTTACATGGACGATCAAGCACCACTGGATGATGCTGGTTTCCTTGAGTTTGCACGTGGCTTGCAAAAGCCGGAAATATTTAACGTGATCCGGAATGCGGAGCCGCTTACTCCGCTCACGCCATACAAGTTTGTTTCGAACACACGACGCCACTACGAGAAACTGACTCACTTTCCGGAAGGCTATCTGGTGTATGGCGACGCCTTGTGCAGCTTCGATCCGGTCTATGGTCAGGGAATGACGGTAGCTTGTGTGGAATCGCTGGCCTTGCGCGAGTGCCTGGCAAAAGGAACACAAGGAATTGCTCGCCGCTTCTTCCAGATGGCCAGTCGGGTCATTGAAACTCCCTGGCAAATCGCCGTGGGCAGTGATTTGCAAAACCCGCGCGTTGAGGGCAAGCGGACGGCGCAGGTGCGCTTTGTCAACTGGTACATAGCGAAGTTTTACCGAGCGGCACAACGTGACGCCGCGCTGGCAACCAGGTTCCTGGAAGTGGCCAACCTTATGCAACAGCCAACCGCGTTGCTAAGCCCAGCGAACGCGCTGAAAGTGTGGAATGGAAGTCGGGACATGCAGCATCCTGACCTTGGTCAGGGGCGCCAAGCCGCCTAGCCACGGTGGCGACATGTCTCAATCGACACCCTTGTTCAGTCGCGCGCCCACAGGCAGCATCGCGAGGCGTTAGTACTCAATCTCAATGTACGGTGCGGTCCCGTTAGGTTGCGTAAGCGCAGTTGCAACTGCGTGGCGACGGCAGCGAAGTACGCATCCGTCCCGAGCTGGGCGGACTTGGTGCGCGCCGCCCGGGGAGGCGAGTGGCCCATGTCGCAAGTGGGTCAATCGCGTCGGTTTGGCTCTCGGATGCGAACTTCGGGCCTACCCCTGTGAACCGACATGTAGCTGCACTGCGTCAACGGAAGCGATAGGCCGGGAGCGGACATTCCATACTGCGCGGTTGACGGGATTAAAATGAGATCAGCATTTCCCCGGCACGCAATCACGGCGGTAGGCCCATGATGCGGCAAGCTCGCGCTATCCTTTCGATGTGTTCCTGCTTATAAATTCTAGCGAGCTTGGGAACGAGTGTAGAGACGCGCAGAGTCGGTTTCGCTTGCAGCAGGCGCGCCCCGATCATCCGGGCTTCCTCAACCCTTCCAGACATTGCCTGGCATATCGCCAGAATAAATTGTCCGTTTAGATAGTTGGGCCGGTGCAGCACAGCCGACTTGCCCCATGATGACCCTTCCTCGTATCGACCTGTCAAGAAATGCGTAGCCGCTATTCCGGTCTGCATCAGAAAAAGAAACGGATCCATGGGGCTTAAACGCACCCCGGCATGGAATTGCTTGAGCGCCGCCTCTATTTCGCCGCGGCGTATGTGTTCCCAGCCAATAGTGTACCGTGCGACAGCCAGATTGGGGTTAAGCTCATGCGCTCGGAAGACGAGGGCCACGCCATCGTCTATCTCATACAGTACAGCGGCAATTGCCTGCCCAACCCTCACGAGTACAGTCGGATCATCCTTATCGAGCTCAATGGCGCGACTTGCCAATCGTCGGGTGTCGTTAAATTCCTGATCCGCGTCGATCGTCCAGCCGAAGACCTTTCGTTGCAGATAACAATAAGCACCAAGCGCGTATGCTGCGGCCAATCCGGGATCGATCTCGACAGCAAGCCGGGTCAGTCTGAGGGCTTCAATGTTTTGTTCGCGGGTGAATTGATAGAAGCTCGAGAGTGCACGAAGATAGTAGTCGTAGGCCTGAAGATTTTCGGTTGGCTTGCGTTTTGCGCGCTCTATCTCGGCCCGCTCCAATTGAGGAAAGAGTGCGCCAATCACGCTGCTCGTCACTTGGTCCTGCAGATCGAAGATATCGTTGAGTTGGCTGTCGAAGCGGTCCGCCCAAAGATGGGCGCCCGTCGTGGCCTCGATCAACTGCCCGGAAATGCGAACTCGGTCGCCGGATTTGCGCACACTGCCTTCGAGTACATACCGGACGCCTAGCTCGCGCCCGACCTGCCTGACGTCGATAGCCTGGCCCTTATAGATAAAAGAGGATTGTCGCGCGATGACGAACAGCGATTTAGACCGTGAAAGGCCGGTGATGATATCCTCAACCATGCCATCGGCGAAATACTCCTGCTCCGGATCCGAGCTCAGGTTAGTGAATGGAAGAACGGCCAACGACGGCTTGTCGAGGACCGGGAGGGTGGGTTTTGGCGCTTCCCTGTCGGCTTCGATGACCGGCAAGGTAGAGGCGCTGTGAGCTTCCTGTACCGCACCAATAAAGCGGAAGCCCTTCCTCGGCAGGGTCTTAATGAGCCGCTGCTTTTCGCCGGAATCGCCGATCGCCGATCGAGCTGCATTTAGGTGGGTCGTCAGGGCTGCATCGGAGACGACGCGCCCGTCCCATATGGCCTTGATGAGGTCATCCTTGCTGACGACGCGCTCTCTGTTGTTGATCAGGTAGGCGAGGAGGTCGAACACCTGAGGCGCGAGGGGACGAAATTAGCCCCGCGATGCAGCTCCCGCCGGTCAGTGTCGAATACGTACTCCTCGAAGAGGTAGCGCAAGCTGCCACTCCGCAAAAAGATCTGCGCCGCACAGAGGCGTCGCCTCGATTCAAAAGAATAAGCCGTCGGTAAGGAAAATGTAAGCCGCACGTCAAGCGTGTCCGACGGCATCCTGGCACGCTCACTCGGCAGAAACAAGCCGAGGGGAGCTGCCGGTGAGCACGACTTACGGCACCAGGAGGCTGCGACGGGCTGCCGCACCAACGGGTCAAGTCGCCGCCCTTTTCAAGGGCTTCTGGAGTGCATTTCAAGAATGGCGCGCACGCCGGATTGTCCGAGCAACCCTACTTGGTCTTAGCGACCGGGAGCTGGCGGATATCGGTACGACTCGGGGCGAGATCGACTACGTCGCGTCGCAGCGAAGCATCGTGAGGCAATATCGTACGACAGATCGATACGACGCCGGCACGCTTCTTCTCTTGTTGCTCTGCACCGCGCTTAACTTCGTACCGGTATACGGAGCCAAAGCGCAATGTACAGCGCAGGACGTTTTGCGCAATCGCCTGTTGCTTAGTACGGCCGCGGCGGCTCCCGACCCGCAGGATCCGATTAGCTCCGCCGCCGATGTTCCAATCTGGAAGACGATTGCAATAGGGACGTTCAGGGATCCGGTCGCGCTTCGCGACGCAATGAGCGCAATGGGTTGCGGCGTCGGAAACTCGGCCGCGGAGCTCCTTGCTCGACCAGCCTTCACAGTGAGCGGCAACAAGGCCGACCTCGATCTCGTTATCGTCTCGGCGGCCCAACTCGGGATTCAGAGCGAGACGGTACCGCTACGGAAAATGTATGCGCACGCACAACGACGGGGTCTCGGCCTCGCACCCGCCGAAGTCGCTCCGCAACTCCGGCTTCAGTATTTGGATCAACCAATCGGAGAGTTCCTCATTATCGCGATGGAGCCGATTCGGACGTGGTCGGATGATCCGGTCAACTTGACGGTGGCCAACGGCGGTGCAGGGCTCATTCTCATTGGTCAGGATGGCCACGACGATTCCGAAGTCCCAGCAATGTCCCGTTTTGTATTCGTGCGGCCCCATGACAACGCGCCTGCGGAAGCAGCACTCCTCCATGACTAACCTTCTAGACCTTCGTTGTGGGCACCGACCCTGATGGAGACTCCAATGCTTCGCCTGCTCGTTAATTTGGCCGCAGCGTCCTATATGTTGATCAGCGTTGACGCCGCCCATTCAGACGATGTCAAGCGCGTCACTGCAAACGGGGCTGAGCTTTACTATGTGGAAGTAGGTCAGGGCGAGCCGGTCATATTCGTCCACGGCGGGCTCCAAGACTACCGAATGTGGCTGGCACATCTTCCCAAGTTCGCTGATCGCTATCGGGCGATCGCCTATAGCCGCCGCAACCACTTCCCAAATGAGGCAAGCCCCGAGGGCATGCCGGATGGCGCCGCGGATGCGCACGGCGAGGATCTTGCCGCGTTTGTGCGGGCTCTAGGCTTGTCGAAGGTCCGCATCGTTGCGCATTCGTCCGGCGCGCATGCGGCGCTGTTCTTTGCCGCCATACGGCCGGAAATGGTGGTCAGCCTGACGCTCAACGAACCACCGGCGACTGGAATCCTGGCCGGCGTTCCCGGCGTCGACGACATGTTGAAAGAGTGGGACAATGCCCAGGCGCCGGCAAGGCAGGCAGTTAAGGCAGGCGACGTGAAAGCCGGCATACCGCTGTTCGTGAATGCTGTCGGCGGACCGGGCGCCTATGAACGTCGTTCCAATGCCGACCAGGAGATGAACTTCGACAACGTGGCGTCATTTCAAGCCGACGCCACAACCAAACGCCCGAGGCCAGTGTTCACATGCGAAATGGCCAAGTCGATCAGTGCGCCAACGCTTTTGTCCAATGGCGAGCGAAGTCCTAAGTTCTTCTATCGAATTGTCGACCAGCTAGAGACCTGCCTACCAAACCGCGAGAGGATCATCATTGTCGGAAGTTCGCACACCGTGCCTGCAGAAGCTCCTGACGCGTACGATCAGGCTGTTCTTACGTTTATGGGCAAACATTAGCGCCGTAAGTCCGGTCTGGGTCAGGAGCGTCGGTTTGACAAACGGCTCGGCACTTCCGTTTTGTCCCGATCAGCAGACCATTTTAGGAGCCAAGCCGAACTTCGCCATAGGGCCCAGGCTGTTCTCTAATTCCGGGCGTGAGGTCAAGCTCTCCTTGAACATCCTTGCCGGGTCCATGGTTCTCTCCGCGGTAGGGGCGTGCCCTCCGCATGATGGCGTAAGATGACGCTGGCGGATCAATGTGTGAAGCGCGCTTTGCCCTTTCGAGCACCGCAAAGCCAGGGGCGATCTCACCAACGCCAGCGTCCCGGCAGGGACGTTCGCTCCCGCTGCTCGGCGGGAACTCGTTATCCTTTATGCAGGCTGATCAGCAGCATCCTTTGATGACCATTTAAATTCGGTACCATCGATCCACATCCGATGCAGAATGACAGCAAGTTTTCGGGCAACCGCAACCTTGGCTTTGCGTAGCCCGCTTCGTTTCGCAAGCCGAATGCCCCACGCTTTGAGTGCTGACCATTTTGCTACGCGTGTGAGCAGCACATTGGCCGCCTCGTAGAGGTAACTTCGCAGCATCTTATCGCCGCATTTCGAGATTCGGCCCGTCCAGTCAATCTCGCCGGATGCGTATCGGCGGGTCGTTAGCCCTGCGTAGGCTCCGACGCTTCGTGATCTCTTGAAGCGAGCGGGGTCATCGATCGTCGCAAGGAAGCAAAGGGCCGTGACCGGGCCGATGCCAGGAGCCGTCATGAACCGTCGCACCTGAGCATTGTTGCGAGCCAGCCGCAGCACCTTGCGGTCAAGGTCCACAATCTGTTGCTCGACGGCCTCGCGTGCCTTCAGCAATGGATCTACAGCGGCAAAAAGCTCTGACCGATCCCCGGCCAACTGCGCGGCACGCACAGCAAACATATTCATCTTTGCTCGTCCGATGACAAGCCCAAGATTCTTGAGGAGCCCCCGGATTTGATTTTCGATATCCCGCTTGATCTTGACGAGCAGAGCTCGACTGACGAGAAGGGCTTTGGTCGCATGACTATCGAGATCCTTGACGCAAACCTCCTTGTACCAACCACATTGCATGATACGCGCTATGCCAGCAGCGTCATTTCGGTCGCTCTTGTTGATCTGCATCTTCAGAACCGCCTTCGCATGCCTGGCGTCAATGCAGATAACGGGTAACCCGATCTTATTCAGCTCGGTCCACAGCCATGTCGACGTTGCTCCGGTCTCGAGCCCAATCCGAACGACGTGTGGCGCGTGCAATTTGATGAATGTCGCGATCGCCTCCGGGTCAGACGTAACCGCCCCTTCGCGCTCGACCTTTCCTGTCCGATCGACGATGCAGATCGAAGTCAGTTTCAGTGACACGTCTAATCCGACATAGTGCTCCATTGCCTCTCTCCGTCATTGCAAGGCCCTGAGGTAGGCCTCGTCGAGTCCTGGAGAGCTGATTCCCAGAGCCTGAGTATGGCTCCGAGTCCGGAATTACCCCATGTGTGAAAAGGCTCTGTTTGCTGTGATTCGGGCGATAAGATTCCCTGCGATTTTGCGGGGCATCTGATGAAGCGCTTTGTTGAAGGGTTGGATCGGGGGCAGAGCACGCTGTTTCCGTCGTCGCTCGATGACTATGTGAGCGGGGATAATCCGGTCCGAGCGGTCGACATATTCGTCGACGGTCTCGATCTGGATAAGCTCGGCTTCGTTGGCGTCCAGCCACTCGACACGGGGCGACCCGGCTACCATCCCGGCATGATGCTCAAGATCTACATCTACGGCTACCTCAATCGCGTGCCGTCGAGCCGACGGCTGGAGCGGGAATGCCAGCGCAATATCGAGATGATCTGGTTGACCGGGCA